>WHTL01000151.1 GCA_009377735.1 Acidimicrobiia bacterium | reverse complement strand
GTAGTGGCCGGTGTCGTCGGCGAATCGGTCCTCCTGGCTCTGCGCGATCTGGAAGGCCCTCTGTATAAAGACCGCCATCTCGCCCCGGCTCACACTCTTCTCCGGGCAAAATCTGGTGTTGGCGGGAGGATCGCATCCGATGGTGACGCCAGCCTCGGCGAAGCGGTTGATCGCTCCCTCCGCCCAGTGTCCCTGGTCATCGATGAAATGGTTCGTTGCCGTGGACGGCAGATGGAGCACTCGGCTGAGCATAGCCGCCATCTGGGCTCTGGTGAGTTTCTGTCCCGGGCAGACAAGACGGTGCCCGCATCCGTAAAGGTACTGACGGGCATGCATCTCTTTGATGTCGTCCTCGTGGGGGCTGTTGTTGTCGTCCGTGAAGGGGTCGGCACAACCCACCTTTCCAGAAGTCGAGAAGACGACCTCGTCGATGTCCATGTTGAGGTCCTTGGGAGCGGTCACCTTCCCACCGTGATAGATGTTGAGCCAGAAGTGTCTCGCTCCAACTTCTCGCTCATTGAATCGGCGGAGTCGCAGGTTGTTCTGGGCGAAGGCCTGCTTTCCGTCGACCCAGGCGCGCACGGATCCATCAGCTCGATCAAGGGCGTTCATGTCCACGGCACCCTGGATGCAGTACCAGCGGCCGTAGTTGATGAGTCCCGGCTCCCAGAGGAGTATGTCCCCGCAGTCGCCCTCCTGGTCGAGGTGGTAGAGGTAGGTGCCAATACGGATCTGACGTCCCTTTGCGCCGAACTGACCCGGCGGCTCGTACACACCGCGAGCCGACCAACCGGGGTTGCCCGGTGTCGATGGGATGCAGCCGCGACCACTCGAACCGTAGAGACCCGCCGGTCCCGGAAGCTTGCCAGACCAGCTCGCCGGCCAGTAGTCGACCTTCATGTAGTAGCGGTACCAGGCCTTGTCGGGATTGGCGTTGGCGGAGAGGAATGGGCCCAATCCCCGAAACTGACCGGCTGGGATGGTGACGTCGAGACCCTTGCCGAGATGTCCCCTGGTTTGTTTGCTGTTTTCCAAGTCGGCATCTCGCACGTCGTTCAAGACATCCCACCAACGCTCTTCTGGATCCTCAAAACGGATATGCGGAATCTCCGCGGCCCCGGCGGGAACCGCGATGAGGAGGACCGTTGCAATGAGGAGGAATGAGATCAGGGGACTCTTCATGGGACCTCGGTCATTGTCTTCCAAGGGATGCTCGGTGCCGACAATAGGCCGATAGCCCAATTAATCGGTGTCAGGGGCCTCGTTCCCCCTCTATTGGCTCTTGCCGGTGTCGATGGGGACGGAGCCGTCGACCTTGTGGAGCTCATCGTGGATGCCAACGGTGTCGTTCCACTCGGGTGGATGGATGATGTCCATACCAATGAGGTGCCGTGCGGTTGGATCCCCTCCCACATCGAAGGAACGGGCATGACGGAGGAGTCTTCTGGCGGCGTCATCGATCCGACCATGTTGGGCAATGTGCTCCTCCCAGGTCGTGGTCAAGAAGATCTCGGTGAGACGGTGAGGATCGGATGCATTCCGGTAGAGACGCCACCGGTAGGCACCCGTCCGCAATCTCACCATCCTGATCCGTTGCATGACTTCGATGAACTCCTCGTATTTCTCCTCGGCGACGACCCACGTGTTGAGGATCATCACTGGACCCCCATCTAGATTGAGAACTTGGTGGGTCCCTGTGGGGTCATCGTCGAAGGTGAGCGGCTCCAGTTCGCCAAGGGTGGGTATCCGGAAGAAGGGGGTGACAAGACCTAGGACCACGGTTCCGGTGGATAGGACCACCATTGCCATACCGGCGCCGATGGCATCGGCAAGGACCCCGGCGATGATGGAGCCCAAGGGGAGGATGCCGGTGAACGCCAGGGTGTAGAAACTCATCGCCCGCCCCCTCACCCAGTCGGGGCTGAGGACCTGGCTGGTGGTGTTCAGTGTGATGAGGGTCCACACCCAACAAGCCCCAGAGAGAAGTATGCCGACACCGGCTACCGGCACATTCGGTGCCAACCCCACGATCACACCGCCCACGCCGAAGAGAGCGACGGTGGTGGGGATGAGGCGCCATCCCATCTTCTGGTCAACACGACGTCTGCTTAGTGCACCCGCCAGAGCGCCGGCTCCCATCAGGCCGAGGAGCAACCCGTACACCCCGGCGTCGCCACCGAGCTCCTCGGTCCTGCTAGGAAGGACAGCCTGGACGACTGCGGAACCGAGGGCAAACAATGCGAGCAGGGCGAGTAGACGGGAGAACTCCGGGGTGAACCGGACGAAGCGGGCGCCGATGGCGATGGCGCTTCTCATGGGAGAGTGCTCCGGCTCGGGGAAGTGGAGGCGGGTGCTGAGGACCGCCACGACGACAATGACACCCACAAACGACAGGGCGTTGATGCCAAAGGCGACACCGGCGCCTGCTGCGGCGACGAGGATACCGCCGAGGGCCGGTCCCACCGCCCTGGCGACGTTGAAACCTGCCGAGTTGAGTGCCACCGCCGAGGAGAGCATGGCCGCAGGCACCAGATTGGGGACCAACGCCTGCCAGGACGGCAGATTGAACGCCACTCCCGAGCCGAGGACAAGTCCAATAATGACGAGGAGGGGTGGGGTCATGGCCCCGAGCTCGGTGATGACCGCCAGGGCAACCGCGGCCGCTCCCATCACGATCTGGGAGATGAGAACCACCCGGGTGCGATCGACCAGGTCTGCCAAGGCTCCCGCGGCCAGGGCGAAGAAAAGGAGGGGGAGCGTCGTCGATGCCTGGATGAGCCCCACCCAGGTGGCGGACTGTGTCATCTCGAGCATCAGCCACGATGCCGCCACGGTATGGAGGAACGATCCAAGGTTGGAGAAGAGAGATGCAATCCAGAGGGAACGGAATCGACGGATACGGAGTGGGGCAACCGTGGTCACCCTTCGAGTCTACGACCAATGGTTGGGCGTTCCGCTATCTGCTCGTCTGGGGTTGGGCCCGTCCCGTGGCGATAGCCGATTGGTCGGCGGCGCCCACCAGATTCATCAAGGGCCCTCCTTGTCTGGGAGTGGCCACCCGAACCGCAACCTCCGTGGGTGTGGCGCTCACCTCGACCGTCATGGCGGACGACCAGAGGGGATGAGCGTGGGCCGCGTCGACGGCGGCATCGGTAGCCCGCTCCACATCGATGCGTGGTTCACCGGTGCCAGCGGAATCGATGACCACATGACTCGCTGCCTGGGTGGCAGCCGAGTCGGCCACAGCCGCAACTGTCCGTCTGGTGGCGGAGGCGACGGAGACCTCGGTAGCGAAAAGACCGACTACGAGGATCGTCATCATGGCCCCGAGGAGCCACAGCGTTATCGACCCCTTCTCGTTCATTCGAGCGACCTCCATTCGCCAATGCGCTCGCTGGAGCCCGCCGAAACCTGATAGCCGTCGCCGACCGTTCCCCAAAGAGGCACCCAGATTGGTGGGGCGCTGACACTGACGGTGACCTCTATCACCTCGCCACGATCCCACTCGCCTTTGAGTTCGACGCCGAGGAATCCGATATCGGAAGAGCGCTCGTTCACGACGAGAGCGGCTGCCTCTTGAGCCGCAATGCGGGCGGCTTCGGATGTGGGTTCGACCACTGCTGCCCTCGCCGCCTCCCTGGCCGCGGTGGACGCGATCTCATGAGCAGCCAGCCATCCGGGTACCGAGGTGACCAAGAGGAGGAGTGGGATGAGGATGAAACACACGCCCATGGAGACATCGATGGCCACACTGCCGCGCTGTTTCACAGTTCGTCCTCCCGAACGCTGGAGGCGGTCCCGGTGACGACACCGTCGATTACCCCGGCCATGGTTGGAACGTCGGCACGAATGCGGACCACGATCCGATCGCCGTTGTAGCCACACATCACCTCGGTGCCACCGACACCCGGCATCATCGACTGGATCACCTCTGATGCCCGGGCGCGGCATACATCTGTGCCAGCGCCCGCCCCCGCACGGGCCCCTTCCCAGGCGGCCTCCTCCGCGACCATATGGGCATAGACCAGAATTGCCCCTTGCACCAGGATCACCGTCATGAGGAGAACCACGCCTGCGCCGATGGCGTTCGACAACGTGAAGGAACCCTGTTCACTGTGCGGGGTGTCGGGGATGGCGGCGCAACGAGTGATACAAGCTCCCAAATTGCTCTTAATCACCATACGCGAACGCAACGGAGGCGGTAAGAGGTTTGTGTCTCCCATTCCTGGGAGGCTCCGCCCCCCAGACCCCCAACGGCTGCCTCTTCTGCTCGCTTTGCGGGGTCGGGGCCGTCCGACCTCAACCTTCGCGATGCGGCCAGGATTAGCGGAATAAACAAGACACGACGGCATTCCCGCGCGATGATTCATGAATGGACTGGAAGATTGCAGTGGCCGTCCGAGACGACCTCGAGGTGTGGCAGAAGCTGAACGTGACTGCCTTCTTGGTGAGCGGATTGGGCTCTGCCCACCCGGAATTGATTGGTGAGAACTACTCCGATGCCAGCGGCCACACGTACTTGTCGATGTTCGCTATCCCGGTGCTGGTCTTCTCGGGAGACGCCGCCGGGATGGAGAGGGCGTTCCGCCGTGCCTCGGAGCGGGAACTGTCGATGAGCGTCTACACCCACGAACTGTTCACGACCTACAACGACACCGACAACCGGGCCCGGGTGGCGGCGGTGGGAACCGAGGAGCTTTCCCTGGCTGGATTCGCTGCCGCCGGAGAACGGCGGGCGGTCGACAAGGTCTTCGACCGGTTGAGGCTCCATCCCTGAACGGAGTGGCCGGCTGATGTGATTAGCCCTTCTGACGAGGGCTATCTGACCTACCCTCGGTGTCGTGCGCGACGAGGCTTATTTTGTGTTGCCGGAGTCGGGGTCACCCGGTCCTGGCGTCCTACTCCTCTGTTCACAGTGGGGTCTGACACCGGCTCTTCGTCAGAGGGCCGACCGGCTTTCCGAAGCCGGACTGACCGTTCTCGCTCCCGATCTGACCTTCGGGGCCAGACCCTACACCGTGGAGGATGTCGAGGAGATGCTGGCGGACCTTGATGTGGACCGGCTCGCCTCTCTGGTACTCGGGTCCGCCGGTCTCCTGGCGGAGAAGTCGAGTGGCGATGGCATTGGGGTGGTGGGCTTGGGGATGGGTGGATCGATGGGTCTGTGGCTTTCCGTGCGGAATGCTCCCCTCGTCGATGCGGTGGTTTCGTTCTACGGATCCCAACAGATCGACTTCGCCGGCGCCGATGCCAGATACAGTCTCCACCTCGCCGAAACGGATCGTTGGGTGTCGGAGGACGACATAGCGTTCATGGAGGCGACGATGGGTCTGGAGGGTCTGGAGGTCTCTAGCACCGTGCATCAGGGCACGAGCCACGGATTCGCCGAGCCCGAAGACCCGAACTTCGATGTCGTGACCGCCGAGAAGGCGTGGGCGGCCACCACGGACTTTCTCGTCGAAACGTTGAAGTAGCGTGGTGGCGGATGGATGATCTCACCGATCTAATCGCAGACTGGCCGGTCGACAACGCCGCAGTTGGTGTGGTGAACGCAGATGGCGTTCTCGGACTTGGAGGCGACGGCGATCTGCAACTCCGAACCGCTTCGGTCTCGAAACTCTTCGTGGGTCTGGCCGCGCTGATCGCCCTGGAGGAGGGAACGATCAAGTTGGATGAGAACGCCGGTCCCAATGGATCGACCGTCAGACACCTTCTCTCCCACACGGCCGGATACGGTTTCGACACCGACGATCTATCGGCGGAGCCAGGCAAGCGGCGAATCTACTCCAACGTCGGAATCGAGGTCTCTGCCTCGCATCTGGCCGACAAGGCCGCCATGCCATTCGAGGAGTATCTGCGGTTGGCCGTGCTCGAGCCCCTGGGGCTGTCGGCAACCGCCTTGCAGGGATCGCCAGCACACGACATCCACAGCACCGTGAATGATTTAGTGATTTTCGCTCGTGAACTGCTGTCACCCACCCTTGTCGCCCCGGCGACTATGGAGGAAGCAACCACCGTCCAGTTCCCGGGTCTACGGGGAACCGTCCCAGGAATCGGGTCATTCGACCCCAACCCTTGGGGTCTCACCTTCGAGATCCGCGACGACAAGAATCCCCACTGGACAGGTGAGAAGAACCATCCCGATACGTTCGGCCACTTCGGCGGATCGGGTAGCTTCCTCTGGGTCGACCCCCAAGCCGGGATCGCAGCTGCTTCCCTCTCAGACCGGGGCTTTTCCGACTGGGCCCTCGAAGTCTGGCCCAGGTTCTCCGACGAGGTCCTGGCGCGCTACTCCCGCTGACTGAGGCCGGGTTTGCGGAGGGCTGGAACCCAGGGTTCCTGCGCCCGCTGAGCGACGTTCCCGGCCCAAAGTTCAATCTCGTTGGGGCGAGGGCTGGAACCCAGGGTTCCCACGGCCGCTGAGCGACGTCCCCAGCCCGAAGTTCGGTCACGGGCTGACTGGGGCCGGGTTGGACTCGGATAGCTAAAGTTTTCCACAGGTATGCAACGACCGGTGTTTCCACAGAACGTGATCGCCATGGTCTGGGACTTCGACAAGACCCTGATCCCGGGCAACATGCAGGGGCCAATCTTCGCCCATTTCGGTGTCGACGAAGCAGCCTTTTGGGAGGAGGTGGACGGACTCGACGAGTACTACACCAACAGGGGAGCCAGCCTCATTGGACGCGACCACCTCTACCTGCACCACTTCCTCACCTATGTGAGGGAAGGGAGAATGGCTGGCCTGAGCAATCAGATTCTCAGAGAGCTCGGTGGTGAGTTGGAGTTCTACGAAGGCATTCCTGCCATATTCGAGAGTTTGTCAAAGACGGTGGAGTCCGACCCCAGATTCGCGGAGCATCAGATCCGAATCGAGCACTATGTGGTCTCCACCGGGTTGCGGCAGATGATTCTCGGGTCGCGGATTGCTCCTCATCTCACCGACGTTTGGGGATGTGAGTTCGTGGAGGAGATCGCACCACCCGGATATCTGGATATCAATGATCGGCTGTTCAACCCGGACCCGGAGATCCGACAACTCATCTACGCCATCGACAACACAGCCAAGACGAGGGCGTTGTTCGAGATCAACAAAGGGACCAACAAGAACCCGTCGATCGATGTCAATGCCAAGATCGCCCGTGAGGATCGCCGCATTCCCTTCCCCAACATGGTCTATGTCGCCGATGGTCCCTCCGATGTGCCGGTGTTCTCGGTGGTGGATAGCAACGGCGGTCGTACCCTCGCCGTATACAAACCGGGATCCACCCGGGAGTTCGAGCAGGCGAATCGTCTTCTGGAACAGGGTCGCATCAATGCTGTGGGCGAGGCGGACTACTCCGAGGGCGCCTACACGGCCATGTGGCTCCACCACACCGTGGACCGCATCGCCAACCGGATCCTCGAGGATCGTGAGACGACCCTCAGCGAGAGGGTTGGTCTCCCTCCCCGTCATCTCTCGGACTGAGCCAAAGGATGCGGTGAAAAGGCATCGTCCTCGTCCGGTAGCATCGCTCCATGGATGAAAAGACGATCAAGCTAGCAGAAGGCCCCAATTACGCGGCCCTGAGCACCCTCCTCGCCGACGGGACACCACAGACTCACGTCATGTGGGTCGATACCGATGGCGACCACATACTGGTCAACACCGAGAAGCACCGAGCCAAGGTAGCCAACGTGAAGCGGGATCCTCGGGCCACCATCACCATCATCGATGCCGAGAATCCTTTCCGCTACGCAGAGGTCAGAGGCAAGGTCGTGGAGAGCGTCGACGGTCCCGAGGCAAGGGAGCACATTGACAAACTCTCCCGCAAGTACACGGGCAACGACTACGGAGCCGAGGTTCAGTCGGAGCGTGTGATCCTCAAGATCAGCCCCGATCGTGAAGTATTCCACTGAGGCGTCGCCTCACCTGGGTCGACGCCTTCACCGACGTCCCTCTCTCGGGGAATCCCTGCGTGGTGGTGTTCGAGGCCGACGACGTAACCGTGGATCAGAGGATCGCCTTCACCAAGGAGACCCGTCTCTCGGAATGTGCGTTCCTGCAGAGAACCGATGAAGCGGACTTCGGAGTGCGTTATTACACGGCATCTGGTGAGATTCCGATGGCCGGACATCCCACCATCGCCACCATCACGGCACTGGCGGACTCGGGTCTCATTGTCCCTGGCACGGGCGAGCTAAGTCTGGAAGTAGGGGCCGGTGTGCTTCCCATCACCATTGAATGGGAAGGAGACCTTCCCGTCGGGATAGCGATGCGTCAGTTCGCTCCCGAGTTCGGGCGGGAGTACCCCATTTCCGACATCGCCTCGCTGGTCGGTTTGGTCGAGGAAGACTTCCTAGACGTTCCCCAGACGGTGAGCACGGGAACCCCCTTTCTGATCTGTCC
The DNA here is from genome assembly GCA_009377735.1 of Acidimicrobiia bacterium. Lineage (GTDB taxonomy): Bacteria > Actinomycetota > Acidimicrobiia > Spongiisociales > ZC4RG35 > WHTL01. The sequence continues at coordinate 724 of WHTL01000151.1, read as the reverse complement.
CCTCGTGTCCCACGAAGCACTACGCCGTGTTCAGCTCGATGAGGTGGCGCTGCGCGGGTTCCACGACGGAGGTGCGGACTTCTTCGAGCCCTTCCTCACTTCTTTGGGAGGGGCGACCGCCGAGGGAGATGTCTTCTCGCGTCTAATTCTCACTCCGCCCGAGCCACCCGAGGATCCGTTTACCGGCTCTGCTACCGGTTGCATGGCTGCCTACCTCTGGTCACATGGACTCATTGACCAGCCGAGATTCGTGGCCGAGCAGGGTCATTGGATGGATCGGCCCGGGCGAGCCGAGGTGGAAGTATTGGGTCCCCCCGATGCGATCGAGGGGATCCTCGTCTCCGGTGCTGGAACCGTCGTGATGCGTGGTCAGGTCGAACTCTGACACTCGGGTCTGGGATCCACGGCAGGGGAGAGAGGGGTGACGCTACACTAACGGACGCTGCGGGAGGACACGTCTTCCCGCTTTTTGCACATATGAACAAGTAAGGAGCACACCAAGATGAAGCGAATGCCTCGAGCACTCGCTCTATTCACTGTCCTCGCCATGATTCTCGCGGCGTGTGGTGGTGGAGGAGAGACAGAAGACACATCTACTGAAACAACGGCGGCGGAGGAGCCCACCGAGACTACGGCGGCTGAGGAGCCCACCGAGACTACGGCGGCTGAGGAGCCCACCGAGACTACGGCGGCTGAGGAGCCCACCGAGACTACGGCGGCTGAG
>WHTL01000110.1 GCA_009377735.1 Acidimicrobiia bacterium | reverse complement strand
GGCCTCCCTAACCCTAATGGGCAGCATCTAGCTGTTATTTCTGGGGGACGCCGTCCCCCAGACCCCCAACGGCTGCATCGTCATCTCTTTCTCGCGTGGTCGGGGCCGTCCGACCTCACATTCGCGACCGGCGCCTGTCTGTCGGACTCGGTGAGTGTCGGGTTCGATGTGATTCGATCGGATGTCTGACCTGATCGCAGATTTCGCCGATGGATTGCTCGCCGCGACATCGGTTTCCCACCCGCCACCACGGCATCTGCACATCCAGCTACGTCTGAAAGTGTGTGATCGTCCCGGTTGCGGCTCACCCGGTCCCAACACCGCTGGGAATGAGGTTCTTCAGTGGATAACAGATTAGGCCTCAGCATGTATCAGGAGCGGGTGGATCCCCTCCTATGGGATACGACCAACCGGTCGAAAACGGCTCGGATCCCAGGGAGTGGATGGGGATCGGGATCCGAGCCTCAGCTCAAGTGGAACCTCCCTAGCCCCAGCCGCCTCCGCCCGGGGTGAGTACGCGCAGCCGATCACCGCGAGCTACTTCAAACGTGGTCTTGGATGGCAGTCGCTCCGTCGATCCGTCAGCGCCGATGAGCCAGTCCTCACCCGGAGAACCCGGTTCGCCGCCGACGAGGCCATAGGGCCGATTTCGGCGGCGGTCGCCCAGCAGCGAAACCGTCGCAGGCTCCTCGAAGACGAGCTCGCGGACGATTCCCTCACCACCGGGATGTCTCCCATCGCCACCCGATCCTCGACGGAGAGTGGTGGTCGCCACCCGAAACGGATAGTGGTGCTCCAAGGACTCCCTGGGAGTATTCTTGGTGTTGGTCATCCCTGTGTGCATACCCGACTCTCCGGGACCGAACGGAGTCCCGCCTTGGCCGCCGGCCACCGTCTCGTAGTAGGCGAACTCGGCATTCCCCACCAGAACATTGTTCATCGTCCCCTGTGATGCCGCCGGGACGCGCTCAGGACAGGGCACGGCGAGGGCACCGAGGACGACATCAGCGATCCGCTGCGAGGTCTCGACATTCCCAGCCGCGACGGCTGCGGGTGGGCTGGCTGATACCAGGCTCCCCGGTCTGGTGCGGAGCACCAGCCTCCGGTAACAACCTCCGTTGGCGGGAATGGTCGGGTCGGTTGCAACCCGAATTGCGTAGTAGAGACAGGAGCGGGTAACTGCCTCGACCGCATTGAAGTTCGCCGTCACCTGGTCGTCGGTCGCACCGAAGTCGGCGACGAGGCCATCGCCGTCGATGGTGACAGCCACCCTGATCGCCACATCCTCCTCACCCCACTCCATAACGTCCTCAAACCGATAGGTTCCGTCCTCGAGGTCCGACAATGCCGCCGACATGCGACGCTCGCCGTAGTCGAGAAGGGCTCCCATCACCTTCGCGCTGCGATCGACGTCACCAGAGGAGATGAGATCGCTCATCCGACGCAAACCCATGGCATTTGCACCGATCTGCGCCGAGAGGTCACCGCGACGCTCCGCCGGAGAACGGGTCGCCTCCAAGAATGGCTCGATGAAATCGGGGACCCACTCTCCATCCACCGCGCAGATCATTGGGGCAACCACATGACCCTCTTGGTCGAGACGGGTGGCGTGTGCCGGCATCGAACCGGGGGCTTCACCACCCACGTCAGCGTGATGCGCCCTGTTCGCGACCCAGCCGAGATGTCGCCCTTCCTTGAACACCGGAGCGACGATGGTGAGATCGTTGAGATGGGTGCCCCCTGCGAACGGGTCGTTCACGGCGTACTGGTGCCCCGGTGTCGGATCGAATCGCTCCAATACGGCGACGACCGAAGCCGGCATCGAGCCGAGATGGACGGGGATGTGCTCCGCCTGCGCCAGCATCTCGCCGGTGGCGTCGAACACCGCCGAGGAGCAGTCGGCACGCTCCTTGATATTGGGTGAGTAGGAGGTACGGCGGAGTACCAACCCCATCTCGTCGGCGATGGCAGCGAAACGACTACGGGCCAGTTCCAGGGCGACGGGGTCGACGGTCACAGAGCCGCACCCTTCCAGGGGGGCTCGACCCACCGTTCTGCGCGTGGAATCTCGCCCCAACGCGTCAAATATCCGCACAGAAAGAGGAAGGCCGACTCGACCCACTGTTCTGCGCGTGGAATCTCGCCCCAACGCGTCAAAAATCCGCACAGAACAGTGTTGAGGCGTGGAACCGATCCGACCGTCACTCGACCTCCATCAGGACCGTGCTGTCGGCCAGGACATCAAGACGCCACCCCGGGGGGACGAGGGTGGTTCCAATGTCCTCCACGATGATGGCAGGGCCGTCCATGGTGTCTCCAGGGCCGAAAGTGTCCCTCCGATGACAAGCAACCTGTTCCTCCCCCGTCCCGGTGTCGATCGTGACATCGAACGGCTCGGTATTGACGGGTGGCCCCGGGATCAGATCACCCCATCTCAGGGCAGGTTCGGACACCACTTCCACCCTCAAGGTGACCACCTCCACGGGGTCCTCGGGACGGGAAAAACCATTCCGTTGGCGGTGCTCGTCGTGGAACCGCTCCACGAGATTCGGCCCGGCCTCGATGGTGAGCTCATGCGCCTGGCCGCGGTATCGCATATCGGCGTAGGCGCTGACCCTGCCCCGTGTTGCCCCATGGACCTCCGAGAATCGCTCCCGGGCGGTCGCAACCAGTTGGTCGAGTGGCTCGGTGATGTCAGATGGTTCATCAAGTTGCACACTGAGGGACATATCGAGACGGGGGGGACTCATCACAAGGCCCAACGCCGAGAAGACGCCTGCATGGGGCGGGATGGCGATCCGGGACATTCCGAGACCCTCGGCGAGGTGGGCGGCATGCAGCCCGCCAGCTCCACCGAACGCCACCAGCACCGCTTCCGAAGGATCGACGCCTTCTTCCACACTGACGGATCGGATAGCCCGTTCCATGTGGGAGTTGATCACGGTGACGATGCCCCGGGCCGTCGTCATCATGTCGAGACCGAGCTTCTCACCCAGATCCGACATGGAACGGCGCGCCGCCTCTGCATCGATTGCGAGGTCTCCACCGAGCTTCACCTCCTGGGGAATGTGGCCCAACGCCACATTGGCGTCGGTGACCGTGGGTTCCGTTCCGCCCTGGCCGTAACAGACCGGGCCGGGCACTGCTCCTGCGCTGTGCGGGCCGACCCTCAAGGATCCGCCTTCGTCTATCCAGGCGATGCTGCCACTACCGGCTCCCACCGTGTGGACCGCCACCGATGGCATACGGACGACATAGCCCTCAATCGTCCTCTGGTAGGTGAGCTCGGGACGTCCCTCCTCGATCCTGCAGACATCCGTGGAAGTTCCCCCCATGTCAAGGGTGATCATGGTGGGAAAGCCATGCTCAAGACCGAGCGCACCGGCGGCAACCACCCCACCGGCGGGTCCAGATAGGAGCAAACCGGCGGGAAGGGACGATGCCTCGTCCACGTCGAGGAGGCCGCCGGAGGAACGCATCACGGTCAATCGGTCGGCCACGGCAGATGATCTATCCCTGAGCCGACTGAGGTAGCTCGTCACCACAGGCTTGAGGTAGGCGTTGACCACCGTCGTGGACGCCCTCTCGAACTCGCGGAACTCGGGTGCGACCTCCGACGAGAGCGAGACGTCACGACCAGAGAGGGATGCGGCGACTGTTCGCTCGCCACTCGGGTCGAGGTAGGAGTAGGCAAGGCACACCGCCACCGAGTCGGGATCGATCTCGGTGATCTGGTTGGTCACCACCGAGGGATCGCCGTCGAAACCGACGCGATCATCCCGTGCCACCAGGGGTAGGGGGCGGGTGACGGACGTGTCGTATAGGGAGGGACGATCCTGACGTCCGATCTCGATGACATCCTCGAACCCGGCATCGGTGACGAGGGCAACCCTCCCGCCGGAGCGTTCCAGGAGTGCGTTGGTGGCGATCGTGGTGCCGTGTATCAACTCATTGGCGGGCGAATGGCCCACGACCGATCGACCGCCTTCGATCACACCCGCGCTTTCATCGGGTGTGGTGGGAACCTTCGCCGTCACGATCCCGTTTTCTGTGGTCAGCGCCAGATCGGTGAAGGTGCCACCGACGTCCACCCCCAGGTGTCGGTCTGCCGTCAAAGGCCGCCACTCCCCGGAATTGTTCTATCGTCGGGTGCTATGAGTATCGAACCCGAAGCAACACCCAACCCCAGCGCCATGAAGTTCACCGTCGGCCAGCCTGTCGGTGACCCCATGACGTACGTCCCCGGAGGGGAGTACGACGAGCCCATGGCAAATGATCTGCTTGCGCTGGAAGGAGTCGCCAGTGTCTTCGCCACCGCGGATTTCGTAACCGTGACCAAGACCGAGGAAGGTGACTGGGCCGACATTTCTCCCGCAGTCATCGAGATTCTCGAGAACCGTTTCACCTGACTTCTTGTAGCCCAGAGACCGTTGCGACGAGGTCGGGCACAATCTGTTCCGGCAGGTCATCGACGGGGAACCACCCAACGTCGTGGCTTTCTTCGCTGAGTGTCAGCTGCTCGTCGTCGGGCTGATCCTCGTCCACGACGAGGAGAAACCGAAGATCGAGATGCCAGTCGCCCACCCCGCACGGGGCAGGGTGGCGGGAGGTGTCGATGGGTTTGGAGCTCACCGTGCCGGATAGCCCTGTCTCCTCCAGTGTTTCCCGCAATGCTGCGTCCCATACCGAGTGGTCGTCCGGTTCAAAATGACCTCCCGGCTGGACCCACAACCCAATCCTCCGATGAAGCACCAGACAGACCATGTCCAGGTTCTGAGAGACAGGAAGCGCCGACGCAGTGAAGTGCGCCGGATTGCCCTCTCGAGTGAGGGTGCCGGGGTCGGACTCAAGAATTGCCAGCCAGGCATCCCGCTCAAACCGAGCCTCGGCGGTCTCACATAACACCGACCCGATACACCCCCGCACGGTATGAACCAGATCCGGATGAGGCCGCCAAGACATAGATCCAGAGATTAGAGCTGTTCTTTGTGGGGGGCCGATCTTTGCTTCGGCTACGCCTCGCAAAGTGAAGCCCCCCACACCCCCCGAGCTGACTTCAGTGGTCGCGATGAGACCGAGTTCGCGGAGGCATAGCACTTCTTGCGACCGGGTGAGGCAGACGTCCCTCGACGACATCGGGCCTCTTCGATGAACTGGCCACGACAAGTATCAGGGCCGGAGGTTCGCAACCAGGCGTAATCTGCGATATCGCAACCACTGGCGATTCCGGAGAGACGGGAGGCTTCGCATGCGACCACACCAAACCCGAGAACCTCCGAACCCGACAGACAGAAGCCGGATCGCGGAGTTGAGGTCGGACGGCCCCGACCACGCTAAAGGGAAGAAGAGGCAGCCGTAGGGGGTCTGGGGGCGGAGTCCCCCAGAAATGGTCAGCGCGGTGGATCCACCAATTTGCCGTTGTCGTCGACCCACACCACCACCGGAAGGCCCTTCACGGCGAGCTCGACACGCCATCGGTCTCCTACCCGGCCCCCGCCACGGACTTTGCCTCCGACGGTTTGGGCGGCGACCGCTCCCAGCTCGGCGGGGAGTGGCTGGGTGGACTCCGGGGGATCTGCGGAATTCAGGGAAACGGGAGTGATCTTCGACGGCAGGTCCACGACCTGCCATCCATCTCCATCGATTGTCAGTGGCACTACCACCGAGCGAACGTCCTGACGTCGATACCCCTCGTCGGACTCGATCAGGGTCTGGACCAGCACATCCACGTCCACTCTGCCCTGGTGGACGTGTGTCACGGACCGGGTCGAAACCCATTCCACATAATGGGTACGGCCCCGCTCCTCCAGGCCCAGCGACTTGGGGTCGGTGAAATACCTGCGTACATACCATTCGGCCGTGACCAGGATCTCGCGATCCGTTGGCTCCGACAACAGATCCTTATGGCTGGGCAGAGTCGTGGGAGTTGCGGGAGACGATGGTGTGTTCGATGTCGTTGTGATCGTTGACAGGGACACCGATGAAGAGGGGACGACTGTCGTGACCGTGACCGTCGTTGCCGACGTCGGGACGACAGCCTCGCCCGAGCCGGTGTTCTGAGCCAACCACCAACCCACCGCACCAAGGAGCACGAGTCCTCCGAGACCGAGCAGCCATTGAACGGGTTTGACCCCAGCGATCCCCCTCTGTCTTTTGAACTGCTCCCATGGGATATCGGCGAGAACGTCCGGACGCTGCTCCTGGTTCTGATCCGTTTGTCTCTCGTTATCCGAACCGGCCATACCGACAAGGTATGCACCTCGTTAGAGCGATTCAAGAGGTATAACGCTGTGTAACCGCCTCTGTGACCACGACCTTGACTATCGTGTCCAGAGATATGACCTCACCCAATCCAGATCCCAAGCCTGGCCGTTGGATCCTGCCCCTCGTTGTACTGGGCATGGTGATCTTCACCTACCTCTTCATCAGAAGTCTCGGTGACGAGGAACCGCTAGCGTCGAACGGCACCGGCGTGGCCCCAACGACCCAGCAGTCGAACGGAACCGCTACGCCGTCGGCGCCACCGACCACCCTCGCCCCCGGAATCGAGTCGTACTTCACCGACTTGGAGACTGCCGCCACCACCCTCACCGACTTACAGACACAGCTGAGCACGGCAAACAGCGGATTCGACAATGACGAGGTCAATTACTCGGAGACAGAGGCGTCCTTCGTCGAGCTTGTAGATCAGGGCAACCAACTCGCCACCCAGATCTCAGAGCTGGAACCACCGAGCGAGCTGTCTGGCAACCACGGAACGATCGAAGCCCAGGTGAACGATGCGGCTGCCGCGCTCCAGGGCGCCTTGGAAGGCCTGAGGTCGAGCGACGATGGCAGCATGCGCAGAAATGCTGTCGAAAGCTTCGACACTGCCGTGGCCGGATTCACTCAGGAGTTCAACAACGCACGTCGCTCGGTGGGTGCCCCACCCATCACCGATGGTGGCGGCGGGAACAACGGAACCGGCGGCGGGAGCACCACCACAGCACCCGGAGATAGCACCACCACCACCGAGGGCTGACGGCCCGCGTGGAAGTGCGCCCGATCAAGCGGGATGAGATATCGGCGTTCCGCACCACTATCTCGGGTGCCTTTGGAGGTGAGGCCCAGGTCGCCGATGACCCAGGGGACCGCTTCGTCGCCAAGCTCCCACTCGATCGGACCAGAGCGGTGTTTTCCGACGGTCGGCTCGTGGCGACCTCAGGCACGTTTCCGTTGGTGATGAATGTTCCAGGTGGATCGATTCGGTGTGCCGGGACCACCATGGTGTCGGTTCTTCCAACGCACCGGAGGCGGGGAATCCTGAGATCGATGATCGCAGCGCTACACCAGGACGCCCGAGAACGGGAGGAACCCATCGCGGCTCTCTGGGCATCGGAAAGTGGCATTTATGGGCGGTTCGGATACGGGGCTGCCTCGGACATGCTCAACTTCACCATCCCCGGTAAGCGAATGGGTATCGACCCAACCTACGATGCCGATCCTGTGACGCTTCTGGAACCCGGTCCAGAGACCACGGCTGCCTTCCGAGCCCTGGAATCCCGTGACCGACCCGGCTGGTTTCAACGAAGCGAGACCTGGCTCGAAGTAGCCACCCTCCGTGACGTCCCCGAGGACAGGGACGGCGCCACCGCATACCGCACGGCGGTGACCGGAAGCAGGAACAACCCCACCGGTCTGGTCCGATATCGGATGAAGGAGGACACCGATTCATTCCACCCGGGGATACAGGTTGGAGTCTCCGAGCTCTGGGGCACGACACCAGCGGCTTGGGCAGGTCTGTGGGGATTTGTCCTCGGGATTGACCTCATCACCACCATCACCGCCGATATCCGACCAGTCGACGATCCATTGCTCACTATCTCCACCGAGCCTCGGAGGGCGAAAACAACGATCACTGACAGTCTGTGGGTCGTCCTTCTCGACGTGGGCCAGGCCCTCATCGGCAGGAGGTACAGCGCCCCGTTCGCTGCCACCATCGAGGTACGCGACGGGGAGAGCAGCGAGGTTTGGAGACTAGAAATGGACAGGGACGGCACGAAATGCGAGCCGACGAAGACCAGCCCTGACGCCACCATGGACCGACGCCATCTGGGAGAGGCATATATGGGTCGTCCTCGTTTCTCCCAAAACGTCCGCGCCGGAGCGATCGAGATGGACCCCGACCTGGCAGCAGCCGCCGACCAAGCCTTCCACTGGCACATCCCCCCCTTCACCCCTGAGATCTTCTGAGCTGTCTCTTGCGGGGGGCCGATCTTTGCTCGCTTCGCTCGCAAAGTGAAGCCCCCCACACCCCCCGAGCTGACTTCTCATCTCGCGCCAAGATCGGGTCGCCGGGGGCAAGCACCGCTCGGGTCCGGGAGAGACTGTAAGCCACGACGAGATCGAACCTGCGTCCGAGACCATGCCACGACCAGTATCAGGGCTGGAGGCACGCAACCAAGCCTGACCACCGATATCAACCACTGGCGACCACGAGGCTTTGGGAGGCTTCGGACGTGAGTAGATCAAACCCGTTAGGACCCCTCAACCCAAGAGACAGAAACCGGGTCGCGGAGGTGAGGTCGGACGGCCCCGACCACGCGAGAAGGGAGGAGAGGCAGCCGTGGGGGTCTGGGGGCAGCGCCCCCAGAAGTAACAGGTCGGACGGCCCCTACCACGCGAGAGTGAGCCAGAGGCAGCCGTAGGGGGTCTGGGGGACGGAGTCCCCCAGAAATAAGAGTCCCCCAGACGTTAAATGTCGTAGTAGAGCTCGAACTCGTGGGGGTGGGGTCGGAGCTGGACTGCGGCGACCTCGGACTCCATCTTGTAATCGATCCAGGTCTCGATGAGGTCCTCGGTGAACACACCACCCTCGAGCAGGAACTCGTGGTCTTCGGCCAGACCCGCCAGTGACTCCTCAAGCGACCGTGGAACCGAGGGAAGACCCGTGAGCTCCTCGGGAGGCAGGTCGTAGATGTCCTTGTCGACCGGGTCGTGTGGTTCGGTCTTGTTGAGTACCCCGTCGAGTCCGGCCATCAACATCGCGGAGAAGGCAAGATACGGGTTGGACGACGGATCCGGCAGCCGGAACTCGATCCTCTTCGCCGCTGCCGATGGCCCCGTCACGGGTACCCGCACCGCCGCAGAGCGGTTCCTCGCCGAGTACACCAGGTTGACAGGCGCCTCGAAACCAGGCACAAGACGCCGGTAGGAATTGGTGGTGGGGTTGGTGAAGGCGAGGACCGCCCTGGCGTGTTCCAGCAGTCCCCCGATGTACCAACGGGCAACATCGGAGAGCTGGCCGTATCCGGCCTCATCGAAGAAGAGCGGCTCGTCACCCTTCCACAACGACTGATGGGTATGCATCCCCGACCCGTTATCCCCGAATATGGGTTTGGGCATAAACGTCACGGTCTTGCCTGCCGCATATGCCGTGTTCTTGACCACGTACTTGAAGGTCATCAGCTTGTCGGCGATGTTGGCCAGGGTGTCGAACTCGATTCCGATCTCGGCCTGCCCTCCCGAACCCACCTCGTGGTGATGAAGTTGGGTGGTGATACCGAACTCCTCGAGGTTCGAAACCATCTCAGACCGGAGATCGGTGTAGTGGTCCATCGGGGGCACTGGGAAGTAGCCGCCCTTGGTCCGTGGCTTGTAACCGAGGTTGCCGCCTTCTTCCTCCCTCCCGGTATTCCAGGAACCCTCGATCGAGTCGACGCTGTAGAACGATGTGTTCCCACCGGAGTCGAAGCGCACGTCATCGAGGATGAAGAACTCCGCCTCTGGGCCCATGTAGGAGGTGTCGGCGACATCGGAGGTGGCCAGGTACTGCTCGGCCTTCCGGGTGACATTGCGTGGATCCCTCGAGTAGGCCTCACCCGTCAGCGGGTCATGGACATGGCAGTAGACGATCAGGGTCTTGCGAGCGCGAAACTTGTCGAGGACTGCTGTGGTCGGGTCGGGAACCAGGAGCATATCCGACTCCTGGATGCCCTGGAAGCCGCGCACCGATGAGCCGTCGAAATAGATCCCGTCGCTAAACGTATTCTCTGAAATATTTCCCACCGGAAAGGTGGTGTGCTGTGCGATACCGGGAAGATCGATGAAGCGGAGATCGACGAACTCAATCCCCTCGTCGTCGATCCTCGCCAAGACCTCGGCGGGTGTGGACACGGGTGTGGCCTCCTTGTTCGAACTTTTGATACAACGAATCTACTTGCTGGGTCGTTTCTCTCCCATTGCCCGAATGTGAACATCTTGTTTCTTGCGGACGAGCGACGTGGCATCATCGTGTCAGATCACAGACCACCAACAGACCCCTAGGAGCCCAGGGCAAACATGACCGACACAATCCGATGGTTCCGCAGCGTGGGCATGGATGATGTTGGAGAGGTGGGCGGAAAGAACGCCTCTCTCGGCGAGATGCTCTCCAACCTATCCGATCTCGGGGTCACTGTCCCCGACGGGTTCGCTACCACTGCAACGGCGTTTCGCGACTACCTGGCTGCAACCGGCCTCGATGAGCGTATCGCCGCCCGGGTCGCAGACCTGGACGTCGAGGACGTTGGTGCCCTCGGGGCGGCGGGACACGAGATAAGGAGCTGGATCACATCGACCCCACTTCCCGACGACCTCGCCATCGCCATCGCCGAGTCGTATGAGGAGATGGGATCGGCCGTATCCGTCGCGGTCAGATCTTCGGCTACTGCCGAGGACCTTCCCGACGCCTCCTTCGCCGGTCAGCAGGAAACGTTCCTCAACGTGAGAGGGTCAAAAGCGGTGCTGGCCCGGGTTCTTGAGGTTTTCGCCTCCCTCTACAACGACCGCGCCATCGCCTACCGGGTCCACCGCGGCTTCTCTGAGATGCCCGTGGCGATTTCGGCCGGTGTGCAACGGATGGTGAAGAGTGTCGCCAGCGGGGTCGCTTTTACCGTCGACACCGAGTCCGGATTCTCCGATGTCGTCTTCATCACCTCGGCATTCGGCCTGGGTGAACTCCTGGTGCAAGGTGCCGTCAACCCCGACGAGTTCTACGTCCACAAGAAGAACCTGCGGGAGGGCCGGCCTTCGATACTCTCCCGTTCCCTCGGTTTGAAGCAACAGCGAATGACCTACGCCGACACGGACAGTGGCGAGGACGTCACCACAGAGGAGGTGCCTGATGAGGAGCGTGCCACCTTCTCATTGGCCACCGGGGAGATCGAGGAGTTGGCTCGCTACGGCCTCATCCTTGAGGACCATTACGGCCGTCCCATGGATATCGAATGGGGCAAAGACGCCGATGACGGAAAGATATACATACTTCAGGCCCGGCCGGAGACCGTACAGAGTCAGAGCTCCGGCCGCACCCTGGAACGGTTCTC
>WHTL01000238.1 GCA_009377735.1 Acidimicrobiia bacterium | reverse complement strand
GGTGAGGTCGGATGGCCGCAGCCACGCGAGAAGTGAGGAGGAGGCAGCCGTAGGGGGTCTGGGCGACGGAGTCCCCCAGAAATGAGAGGCCCCCCAGAAGAAATTGGGTTTGGAGGCGTACTTCCGGTCGCCTACTATTCAATCCCGATCGCGTTTGCGGACGCGTCGTCCGCGCCCATCCCCGTTGGTTCGGTGGCCTTTGGCGCGAAGTGGATGACGAAGAGTCCGATAACCGACCAAACCCGCGACGTGCCCCGGTTGGCACCACTCGCCAGGTGGTCGCATGACACTTTGCTGTGTTGCTGCGTCACTCCTGGTGCTAGAGGTTCCTCCGGGTCCGGTCGAAAACAGTCAGAAAGACCAGGTAAGACAGCGTGGCAGATAGCGAAAGAAAAATCCGGATCCGCCTCAAGGCCTACGACCACAATGTCGTGGACGAGTCGTCGCGCAAGATTGCCGAGACGGTCATTCGTACCGAGGCCGAGATCAAGGGGCCGATTCCCCTACCCACCGAGATCCATCGGTACTGTGTTATCCGTGGTCCCCACGTCCACAAGGACGGACGGGAGCATTTTGAGACTCGGATCCATAAGCGTCTGATCGACATCGTGGAGCCTACCCCCAAGACTGTGGACTCGTTGATGCGTCTCGAGCTCCCAGCCGGGGTAGAGGTGGAGATCAAGCTGTGACCGCGGTAGTGGGTGAGAAGCTGGGAATGACCCAGATCTTCGACGCGGAGTCGCGGGTGCGCCCCGTCACCGTCGTCAAGGCAGGTCCGTGTCATGTGACCCAGATCAAGCGTGAAGACACCGACGGCTACAACGCCATCCAGATCGCCTATGGAGTGGCCAAACAAAAGGGTGTCAACAAACCCACCGCCGGCCACTTTGCCAAGGCCAAGGTGGCGCCGGCCCGAAGTCTCGTTGAGGTGCGGGTCGATAATCCCGACGACTATGAGGTCGGCCAGGAGATCGAGCTCGACCAGCTTTTCTCTGCCGGGATGCGCGCCGATGTGACCGGGACTTCGAAGGGCAAGGGCTTCGCCGGGACGATGAAGCGTCATAATTTCAAAGGACTGGGTGCCTCCCACGGCGTCCACAAGAAGCATCGTGCCCCCGGATCCATCGGGGCATGTGCAACCCCGGCCCGGGTATTCCGCGGTAAGCGGATGGCAGGCCGAATGGGTGGCGACAAGGTGACGACGCTCAACGTCGAGATCGTTGCCGTCGATGCTGAGCACGATCTTCTTCTCGTTGGTGGCTCGGTCCCGGGCCCCAAGGGCTCCATCGTGATCATCAGAGAGGCGGTGAAGGCCGCTCATGCCTGATTCCACCACCGCACAGACAGAAATCATCACGGCCCCCCTCTTCGGCGCCGACGGTACATCGATGGGTGAGGTAGACCTCGACTCGGCGGTCTTTGGCGTCGAACCGAATCGGGCCGTATTGCACCAGGTGATAACCGCCCAACTCGCCGGAGCACGCTCGGGCACCGCCTCTGTCAAGACCCGTGGCGAAGTTCGGGGTGGTGGCCGCAAGCCATGGCGTCAGAAGGGTCTCGGTCGTGCCCGTCACGGCTCCATCCGCTCACCACACTGGATGGGTGGCGGTGTGGCGCACGGTCCCAAGCCTCGTAGCTACGCACAGAGGACACCCAAGAAGATGAAGCGTCTTGCGCTGCGGAGTGCCCTTTCAGCCCGTGCCTCGGAAAAGGCCGTCTTGGTGATCGACTCCTTCGACTGGACCGAGCCCAAGACGAAGAATGCCGCCAGCCTCCTTGCCAAGATTGGGTTGGAGGGCAAGACCGTTCTCGTCGTGGACCGACTCGATGACAGTGCCGCCCTCTCGTTCCGAAACCTGAGCGATGTCGTGCTCGTGGAGCCAGGCCATCTCACCGCCTATGACGTCCTCTGGTCCGATCGTGTCGTCCTGACGTCTTCGACGGTCAACAGGGTTGGAGGCGCCCGTGGCACCTATGACGTCAGCGACAGCGACTTCGTCCGCGAGGACGATGAAGACGCCATAGAGCCGGCTGATGACGGAGGAGAAGAAGAGTGAAGGATCCACGTCAGATAATCCTTGCTCCGGTCGTGTCAGAGAAGTCGTATGACCTCATCGAACGCTTCGGTACCTACACGTTCGAGGTGGACCGTCGTAGCAACAAGAGCGAGATCCGTGATGCCGTTGAGGACATCTTCGACGTCGAGGTGCTCCGTGTTAACACCCAGAACCGCCGTGGGAAGGTCAAGCGCACCGGTTATATCACCGGTCGCCGCAAGGACATCAAGCGGGCGTTGGTGACGCTCGCCCCCGGCGACGAGATCGATTTGTTCGGAGTCTGAGAGAGAGAATGGTGTACTGATGGCAATAAAGAAGAGAAAGCCAACATCACCGGGTCGTCGCTTCCAAACGGTCTCCGACTTCGCCGAGGTGACCAAATCGGAACCGGAGAAGAGTCTCCTCGATACCAAGAAGTCGACCGGTGGTCGCAACGTCGATGGTCGTGTCACGTCACGTCATCGCGGTGGTGGCCACAAACGCCGATATCGAGTCATCGACTTCCGTCGTACCAAGGACGCCGTCCCGGCCAAGGTTGCTGCCATCGAGTATGACCCGAACCGCAACGCCCGCATTGCGCTCCTCAACTATGCGGATGGGGAGAAGCGCTACATTCTCGCACCTGTCGGACTCAAGCCAGGAGATTTGCTCGAGTCGGGAGCCAGGGCCGATATTCGCCCCGGCAACGCCCTTCCTCTACGCAACATCCCGGCCGGCACGACAGTGCACGCCATCGAGTTGAGACCCGGTGGCGGTGCCAAGCTGGCACGCTCCGCAGGTGCCGGCGTCCAGTTGATGTCGAAGGAGGGCAACAAAGCCCTGCTCCGCCTTCCCTCTGGGGAGATGAGGACAGTCCCCCTCGATTCGAGGGCGACCGTGGGCCAGGTGGGAAACACCGACGCCGAGCTGACCAAGATCGGTAAGGCAGGCCGTAACCGCTGGATGGGTGTCCGCCCTCAGACCCGCGGTGTTGCCATGAACCCGGTCGATCACCCCCTCGGCGGTGGCGAGGGCAAGTCCTCTGGTGGCCGCAATCCGGTGAGTCCCTGGGGCAAGCCCGAGGCGCGTACCCGTAAGAAGAACAAGTTGTCCAACAGGGACATCATCCGTCGTCGTCACAATAAGGGTCGGAGGTAGCAATGGCTCGCAGTCTCAAGAAGGGCCCGTTTGTCGACGAGCACCTCATCGAAAAGGTCGAGGAGCTCAACAGGAAGGGCGACAAGAGGGTCATCAGGACCTGGAGCCGACGCTCCACCGTCATCCCGGAGATGATTGGCCACACCCTCGCGGTCCACGACGGACGCAAGCATGTCCCCGTCTACATCACCGAGTCGATGGTGGGCCACAAGCTGGGCGAGTTTGCCCCGACCAGGACCTTCCGAGGCCACGTCGACCGCCGGGAGAAGGCGGCGGTGAAGAGATGAAGGTCAAAGCGCAAGCCCGCTTCATCCGGGAGTCGCCGTCCAAGGTACGCCGGGTGCTCGACTTGGTTCGTGGCCGTCCGGTAACCGAAGCCCAGGCGATTCTCGGTCTTACCCCCCGTGGGGCGGCCCAGCCGGTGAGCAAGACGCTCAACTCGGCTATTGCCAATGCCGAGCACAACCACGCTCTGGATGCCGACGAGCTCTACGTCTCGGAGGCCTTCGCCGATGAGGGTCCCACCCTGCGTCGGTTCCGTCCTCGTGCCCGTGGTCGGGCCACACGAATCAACAAACGAACAAGTCATATAACGGTTGTCGTCTCCGAGCAGGAAAGGAATAACTGATGGGTCAGAAAACGCACCCGTACGCCTTCCGTCTCGGTGTGGTTAACGACTGGAAGTCGAAGTGGTACTCGGACAAGGACTACGTGAAGCTGGTCAACGAAGACTGGCAAATTCGCGAGTTCCTTCGCGCGGAGCTGACTCGTGGTGCCGTGTCGCGGATCGATATCGAGCGTACCCGTGATCGGCTCATCGTGGATGTCCACACCGCCCGTCCAGGTGTCGTGATCGGTCGCAGGGGCTCGGAGGCCGAGCGGCTCCGCTCCGCCCTGGAGAAGATGACCGGCGAAGCTGTGAAGTTCAATGTCAACGAGGTGAAGGATCCCGATCTGGACGCGACCCTGCTCGCCAGAGGGATCGCGGACCAGCTCGAGAATCGAATCGCCTTCCGTCGTGCCATGAAGCGCGCCGTCGCCTCTGCCATGAAGGCAGGCGCCGAAGGTGTCAGAGTCGAGGCGAAGGGTCGTCTCGGCGGCTCGGAGATGGGTCGGCGTGAGTGGTACCGCGAGGGCCGAGTCCCCCTACACACCATCCGTGCTGATATCGACTTCGGTCGTGTCACTGCCCACACCACTGCCGGCACCCTCGGTGTCAAGGTCTGGGTCTACAAGGGTGAGGTCATCGGGGGCCAGAGCGCATCCGGGGACAAAATCGCCGCCGAGGTGGATCTCGCCACAGGTACCCCCGCACGTCGTCAGAGCGCCAGGTCCCGAGCCGAGGCGGCTGCCGAGGGAGGGGGCCGAAAGCCCCGTCTCATCGAGGCCGGTGGTGGCAAGCGTCAGGTCGAGGCCGGTGCCACCAAGCGTGAAGGTGGCAGGCGGATTATCGAGGCCGGTGGGGGAAGACGACCCACCGCAGCCGAGGCCCAGGTGGCCTATGAGGTCGAGAAGGAGGTCGTCGACGACGAGACTGCTGAGTCCGACACCACCGCCACGCCCGACACAACCGAAACTCCGGTCGCCACCCCTGCCGATACGACCGTGGCTGATGACACCGTGGCTGATGACACCGTGGCTGATGACACCGTGGCTGATGACACCGTGGCTGATGACACTGTGGCTGATGACACCACGGTGAGCGACGAGGTCACCGAGGTTGCCGCAACAGAGGCTGCCGTGACCGAAGAGGTTGCACAGGCTCTGGAGGATTCACTCTCGACGGAGGCCATCGACGATTCCGAGGACACCTCTGGAACCGGTGAGGCCACCGACTCCGAGGCCACCGACTCCGAGGCCACCGACTCCGAGGACACCACGACGGAGGAGGAGTGAGCGGATGTTGATGCCAAAACGCACCAAGCACCGTAAGGCCCATCGTGGGCGTCGGCGTGGGCACGCCAAGGGCGGCACCCGGGTGAATTTCGGTGAGTACGGACTTCAGGCCACCGAAGAGGGTTGGATCTCCGCAAGGCAAATCGAGGCTGCACGTATCGCCATCACCCGGGCCATCAAACGTGGAGGAAAGGTGTGGATCACCGTCTTCCCCGACAAGCCCGTGACTGCCAAGCCCGCCGAAACCCGCATGGGGTCCGGAAAGGGCAACGTGGAGTTCTGGGTCTCGGTGGTCAAGCCCGGTCGTGTCATGTTCGAACTATCCGGTGTCGACGAGGATCTGGCCCGGGAGGCCATGCGTCGCGCCGGACACAAACTGCCTGTCAAGACGCGTTTTGTAAGCCGGGAGGACGCATGAGGGCACCGAAACTCCGTGGACTCGGTGAGGACGCATTGCGAGCCGATCTCGCCGACGCCAGAGCCGAGCTCTTCAACCTGCGTTTCCAGCTCGCGACCAACCAGCTCGACAACACGGCGCGTCTGGGACAGGTCAGGGCCGATATCGCCCGTATCAACACCGTCCTGCGTGAGATCGAGCGCGAGGACACCGTCACAATTGAGAAAGGCGAATGATGACCGAAACAGAGACCACGAACTCTCCTCAATCGCCCCCGCCCCCCGCCCGGGGTCGTCGCAAGACCCGCATCGGCGTCGTCGTCTCCGATCGGCGGGATAAGACCGTCACGGTCGAGGTGCCCCAGTCATTCTCCCATCCCCGGTACGACAAGGTGGTTCGCAGGAGCTCCAAGCTCCATGCCCACGACGAGCAGAACGACGCCAAGGTTGGTGACACCGTCCGCATCATGGAGACCAAGCCGGTGTCGAAGCTCAAGAAGTGGCGGGTCGTGGAAGTGGTGGAGCGAGCCCGATGATCCAGCAGGAAAGCCGATTAAAGGTCGCCGACAACTCCGGGGCACGGGAAGTCCTTTGCATCCGGGTGCTCGGTGGATCGGGACGGCGATACGCCAGCATTGGCGACGTATTCGTGGCCACGGTCAAAGAGGCCAACCCGGGCGGGAACGTCAAGAAGGGCGAGGTTGTACAGGC
>WHTL01000260.1 GCA_009377735.1 Acidimicrobiia bacterium | reverse complement strand
CGAGCTTGAGGTATCACTCCCTCGGGTTGGTCTCCACGATGTCCGCAATGCAGCGGGTGTCCTCGCCCTGTTGGGGGAGATGGGATACGACATTGGGTTGGCGGCGCAGGGACTTACCCGCTTCGGTGGTGTGTCCCGCCGCTTCGAGGACCGTGGCACTGTGGCCGGGGTTAGGTTGATCGACGACTATGCCCACCATCCCACCGAGCTCGAAGCGGCCATTGCAGCCGGAAGGGTGGGGAACCCCAATCGGGTTTGGGCCGTGTTCCAGCCTCATCTCTACTCGCGCACCAGGGAGCACCTCGAGGGTTTCGCAGCTGCTCTTGGCCGCGCCGATGAGGTGGTGCTCACCGATATATATGCCGCCAGGGAGGAGCCGATACCTGGTGTGGACGGTAGGAGCCTCCACCACGCCATAACCGCCTCGGGTGGATCGGGCGAATATGTGCCACTTCGTCAGGATGTCGCCGGCTATCTGGCACCCCTCCTAAAACCGGGCGACACGGTGCTGGTGTTGGGAGCGGGAGACATCAATCTCGTGACCGACGAGCTCCTCGACCTCCTTCGAGGTGGCTGATGACGGTCTGGTCCAAGTTGGAGAACCGAGGTCGGATCCGAACGGGGGTGCCGCTTGGGCCGATGACCACCTACAAGCTGGGGGGCAAGGCTCGCTGGTACACCGAACCAGATGATCCGGATGCCCTCGGGATCATTGTCGAGGCGCTCGCAGCGGAGCCAGTGCCCATCCTCATCCTGGGCCAGGGGTCAAATCTGGTCGTCGCCGAGAGTGGCTTCGACGGCGTGGTGGTGAAGCTCGGTTCAGGGTTCCGCAACATGGAGCTCGACGGAGGGGTGCTTGTCACCGACGGTGGTGTCCCCCTGCCACGGATAGCTCGATTTGCTCTCGACCGGGGATATAGCGGACTCGAGTTTGCGGTCGGAATACCAGGATCTGTAGGTGGAGCGGTCCATCAGAATGCCGGGTGTTTCGGGGTGGAGACGGTTGACCGTCTCCTCGGAGCGGAGGTCGTCGATCTTCTCACGGGGGAGAGGCGCCAATGTGATGTCGAGGCTCTGGACATGTCCTACCGACACAGTGCGATAGGAGACTCCGACCTTGTGGTTTCGGCGAGATGGTCGTTGACATCGGGAAACGTCGACGAGGGCCGCACCACAATACGACAGATCACCAGATGGCGTCGCGATCACCAACCGGGCGGGAGCTACAACGCCGGCTCCGTTTTCAAGAACCCTCCCGGCGAAGAGAGCGCCGGCGCCATCATCGACCGTTTGGGCCTCAAGGGCTTCGCGGTCGGTGGTGTCTCGGTTTCCAGGAAACACGCCAACTTCTTTGTAGCATCAGAGGATGCACGGCCCGAAGACATCAAAGGACTGGTCAAAGCTGTCGCCGACAGAGTGGCCCAAGAGACCGGCATCAAACTCGAGCCCGAGATCGAGTTCGTTGGGATGGACCTCAGAGAGCACTGATGGATAGTCGATTGACAGAACGTCGGGCCCAAGTAGCGGAGGATCGTGCCCGCAGAAACCTGACGAGACTGTTCGTGCTCCTGGTGGTAGTGGGAGTCGTTGTCGCCGGGTTCTGGTTTGCCCGGTCTCCGTTTCTGTCTATCGATGAACTCCAGGTCGAGGGTGTATCCAACTCCGACACCACAACCATCCTCGAAGAACAAGGCTTGGTGTGGGGTCGGCCCCTGGTGCTGATCCGTGGGGGGCGGGTGGAGGAGGCACTACTTCGGGACCCCTGGATCGCCGAGGCCGAAGTGCGAAAGGCTTGGCCCAGCCGGGTAGAGGTCGCTGTGACAGAGAAGGTGGCAGTGGTATGGGCTCAGGTCAATGGCCAATGGTCATTACTTGCCGGTGACGGAACGATCCTCAAGGAGGCTGCGGCTCCCGACGAGTCCATGCTGATCGCCTCGATTGTCGGTGAGACGGAGATGCGTAGTCCCATTCTGTCGGAGGTTGCCGCCTTTGCCGTTGAGATACCCGATGTGTTCCGCGATGGCGCCCGGATAGAGGTCAATGGGGACAGCGCCCAAGCCGTGGTCGAGGGATATACCATCCAACTGGGACGGGTGGTGGATCTCGGTGACAAGGGCCGGGTCGTCGCGAGTCTCATCGCTAGTGGAGTTGACCGGGGCTCGGTGCTCAATGTGAGCTCACCACTCAATCCGGCGGTACGTCCACCCGGTGGGGTCGATGGGGAGGACGGTGAGGATGGCGCCACATCTACCACGGCACCAGAAACCACCACTCCAACGGAGACGGTTCCCATCACCACCGTCGTGGGTTGAGCTATACCTCTACTTTAGGGTTAATGACTACCGCTTTACAACCGCTCACTCTTTAGGTAAACAATAGCTTAAGGTATACACTCGCACGAGATTCCTTCCGGTTCTAGAAACGGTACGAAAGGTCAAAATGGCTCAGAGAAGCACAAGCAGCGGTGGCTATCTCGCCGTGATAAAGGTTGTGGGCGTCGGTGGTGGTGGCGTCAATGCGGTCAACCGAATGGTGGAGGCCGGAGTGCGGGGGGTGGAGTTCATCGCGATGAACACCGATGCCCAGGCGCTTCTCATGTCTGACGCAGACGTCAAGCTCGATATCGGTCGCGAGATCACGCGTGGTCTCGGCGCCGGTGCCAACCCCGAGGTGGGAAGGGCTGCTGCAGAGGAGCATCGCAGTGATCTCGAAGAGGTCCTCAAGGGCGCCGACATGGTGTTCATCACCGCGGGAGAAGGCGGTGGCACCGGTACGGGCGGCGCGCCGGTGGTCGCCGAAGTCGCCAGAAACCTTGGTGCTCTGACCGTGGGTGTCGTAACCCGTCCCTTCGGCTTCGAGGGTCGTAAGAGGGGACAACACGCCGAGAACGGCATCCAGGGTCTCCGCGAGGCTGTGGACACCCTCATCGTGATCCCGAACGATCGTCTCCTCGACGTCGGCGATCCCAACGCTCCGATGACCGAGACCTTCCGGCTCGCCGACGAGGTGCTGATGAACGGGGTCGCAGGGATCACGGACCTCATTACCACCCCTGGACTCATCAATGTCGACTTCGCCGATGTCAAGACGGTGATGTCCGATGCCGGTTCCGCTGTGATGGGGATCGGTCGGGCGAGTGGTGAGAACCGGGCGGAGCAGGCCGCGCAGCGAGCCATCTCGTCGCCCATGCTCGAGGGCTCGATGGACGGGGCCCGTGGTGTGCTTCTCTCCGTTGCCGGTCCGACCACGATGTCCCTCCATGAGGCGACCACAGCCGCCAAGGTCGTGTCCGACCATGCGGATGCCGAGGCCGAGATCATTTTCGGGTCAATCGTTGATGATGACCTGGGTGAAGAAGTCAAGGTCACCGTGATCGCAGCCGGATTCGACAAGACCGGGCCCACGAGTGGTTACCGTTCCTCAACTCCAACATCGAAGCCCAAGGACGACGACCTCGACATTCCGAGTTTTGTCCAGGGATGATCTCACCGGCGCCAGGCGTCGTGTTTAGTGAATCGAGCGACGGTGACCTTCGGACGGTGGACGCCCGTCGCTCTTTGGCGTCACGTCTTGGGATTTCGGGTGACTGGGCGACCGTGCGTCAGACCCATGGCGCCGGTGTCCGCTTCGCCCAGGCAGGTGGGGACCAAGGTGAGAGTGACGCGCTGATAACAGGTCCGAACGGTCCGCCTATCGCAGTGTTCACGGCCGATTGCGTCGGTATTGTGGCGCGGGGAGATAAGCACGTGGCCGTCATTCATGCCGGATGGCGGGGGATTGTCTCGGGTGTCGTGGAGAGTCTCCGCCGCGAGTTCGACGAGAGGGGTGACCGGGTACATGGAGCGTGGATCGGACCGTCGATCGGGCCTTGCTGCTACGAGGTGGGAGATGAGGTCACCACCCGCTTTCCTCCGTCATGTCGGACCGAGACCACTTGGGGGACGTCCGCAGTGGATCTGTGGAAGGCCGCTGAGGAACGTTTGGGCGCCGACGAAGTCTGGACTGCGCGTATATGTACCCGCCACGAGTCCGGTTGGTGGTCGTATCGGAAGGACGGGACCCGCTCAAGGATGGCAGCAGTCGCCTGGGCAGGAGAACCTTGAGATGACGATTGACGCCTATCAGGACGTTCTCGGGCGTATCGGCCGAGCAGCGAGAGAGGTGGGTCGGGACCCGACCGAGATCACCCTCGTGGCTGTTTCCAAGGGAGCCGGTGTCCCTGAAATCGAGCGTCTCTACGATGCCGGTCATCGTGACTTTGGAGAGAATCGCGCCCAGGAGATGCTTACCAAGGCGAACCGGCTTCCTCCCGACATCCGATGGCATTTCGTTGGGCCGCTCCAAACGAACAAGGTGCGCGGGATCAGACCGCTCACTCATCTTCTCCATTCCATGGACCGGCTCAGGCTCGCAGAGACTTGGTTGAAGGGACGGGGTCCTGCGCCACCAGTTTTGATCCAGGTGAACATCGGTGACGAGCCGCAGAAGTCTGGTTTTTCGGTGGGCGAGGTGCCGGATGCCGTCTCACAGACAACCAATCTTGGATTGGAAGTAGAGGGTCTCATGGCCATCCCGCCCCGGGTATCCGCACCCGATGACGCCGCGCCGTTCTTTGCCAGAATGAGGGCGATCCGCGACGAGATCAGCCAGGAATTTCCGGGTGTTCAGGCCCTGTCCATGGGCATGACGGAGGACTTTGAGGTGGCAATCACCGAGGGAGCCACCGCAATTCGCGTCGGACGGGCTATCTTTAGGGGAACCAGTGCAATCGATGGATAGGTAAATGTCGTCGCTCTTCTCCAAAGCTCTCGTATATCTGGGTCTGGTCGATGAAGATCACCCCCAGGGAAATGCCGGCAACGACTACCCCGGTGGTGGACCCGCACCGGTGGAGTCCCCTCAGACCCAGGGTCAGGTCATCGGCGCTCGTTCCGGTGTAGAAGGCCGCCGCGTCGATCCGCCGACTGCACCGCGGCCACAAGCCGTCGACGGTGGGACTGGTCAGGTCCGGCCGATCCTACCGGTGGAGGCACCGACTTCCATTGTCGTGGTCGAGGAATTCGGGGACGCCAAGGTCCTCGCCGACCGGGTCCGCGATCGCACTCCTGTGGTACTCGATCTCCGAGATACCGAGCCAGACCTGGTGCGCCGCGTCATCGACTTCTCCTCCGGTCTCATCTACGCACTCGACGGCACCATGCGTCGGGTAGGCACCGGCCTGGTACTCGTGCTGCCGCCCCGGGTCAGTCTCAGTCGTGACGAGAAACGCCGTCTGGCATCAGCAGGCGTCTACGAATTGGACGACGTCGACTGAGGGTGGGGTAGGATCCAGTCGATGGGTCTGATTTGTGGAATCCTCCAGATACTCCAATTGGTCATCCTGGCCTGGGTCGTGCTGAGTTGGATTCCCGTCTCATCGGATCACCCGGTCGGTCGAGCTCAGATCGCCATCGATCGGTTGGTGGCTCCCGTAATAGGACCAATCCGCAAGGTCATACCACCGCTCCGTCTCGGCGGCGGATACCTAGACCTCTCACCATTAGTTCTCATCCTGGGCATCGCCCTGATTTCTCGCATTATCTGCTGAGAAACGGATCCCAGTCGTTGGTGGCCGTGCAGATGCCGTGGTGGCGGGCGGGAAGCGGTAGGCCGCGGCGAGTGATCCGCCAGCCGGATGACGAGGTGGGACATCAGGTGAAGTCACGTCGAACCCGAAGGTCACCCGTCGACCGGAGACAGTCGCCGAGTCGCGGAGGTTGAGGTCGGAAGGCCCTGACCGCGCGAGTCGTGGAGGTGAGGCAGCAGTTGGGGGT
>WHTL01000383.1 GCA_009377735.1 Acidimicrobiia bacterium | reverse complement strand
GGCCACCCAAGGCACAGCATTCAACCTCGGCAATAACCCCGACATCGCCCTTGAGGCTTGCTTGAGCCGGATGCCTGGAAAGCGGGCACGTCCGGTTCTGAGGGGGCCCCGGCGCAGCAACGCGCCGGGGCTACCCGGCTGGGGTAACCGTGAGCCTTTGCTATGGAACGAAACTGTTGCTTCTACTACTGGAGGGAAAGGCCACAGTGTGGCCATAGCAGTGACTCCACGTGAGACCTAGTCGAGATCTAAGGCCTCAGACGGGATCGTAAAATGATTGATCTGAATGGCCACAGCGGCATCCACGTCATCTCGGCGTACAGCCTCTAGTATCTCAGCGTGATCGGCCAGGGATCTATCTAGTAGTGCCTCGTTCTCGCGCAGTGAGGCGCTCACGTAGGCCATAGCTGGGTCCATCAACATGCCGATGATCTTCACCAACCTCGGAGATCCCGCGCTGTAGATTGCGAGATGGAACTCTTTATTGAGGATCGCGAACTCGGCCGACCCCTCAACGGATTGCATGCGCTGATGTATCCTCTCAGCAGTTTCCAGCACGTCCTTGGGGATAGGCATCGCCCTCCGTAGTGCCTCGGGCTCGATGATTGCTCGGAATGCGTAGATCTCCTCGAGTTCCTCGCGGCTGAGGCTTCGCACACGACCACCTCGATACGCATCGATATCGACAAGCCCCTCTGCCTCGAGATGTCGCAGGGCCTCTCTCACAGGCGTGGTGCTGACATTCAGGATCTGAGCTAATTCCGATTGAACGAGCCGGGTACCACCAGTGAGGTGTCCATTAAGAATCGCCGCCCTAATTCGTTGGAGGACTCTCTTCTGTACTGTCTGACGCGCGCCGCTACTCGCTCCTTCAAGAGCCGCTGTGACGAGCTCCGTACGAAACGGGCCCTGGTTTGGGACGCTCATAGGCTTACTCCGTTTAGGTCCAGCCAATACACCAACATACCTGTGCAGTGGCACCTGACCCATGCTCCTACAACTTGCATCTACTTCAACCGAGATATCGTACCCGGGGACAAAGCGTCTGAGATCCGCCGTCAAGCTCGCGGATCCCGCAATCTCGACAACGAATGTCAAGGGACAACAGGATCTGGCCCTTGACAGGACGTTCTGAGTGAGCGGGACAGGTTTGTCGGGGGCCGGTTCGTTTTGGCGTGTGGTCGGTGGGCACGGTGCGGACGACCGTCTCAATGTTGATCTGCATCCATCAATGAGGAGCTAGTACCTTCACTGGTCACCGGGGGGCCCCGTGCCTCGACAGCCGTCCGGGCGCATCCGCCTCCCCCTAGGAGGTTCCCCGAGGCATCGGAAGTCGGCTCGGATGAAGATGAGTAACGGAGCCGGTGTCTCGGGTTGGTCACCGTGGGATTGGGCTCCGCTTCCGACCCGCGCCTGGGTGATGGATGATGATGATCGGGACGGTGCATAGGGGGATGCTGATGAGTCCATCCCCGGTATGGAGGACGACTTGTTCAGCGGTGATGGTGACGAGCTCGCCCTGGTATGAGTGCGTCACGGTATGGACGGTGACGTAGATCGGAGCGGGGTTCCCGTAGTCGATGGTGCTGTTTCGAGGTTGCGTCATTGAGAACTCGTCGTCGCTCCAGCGGGTTGCCAGTGGTCGGTGAGGTGTTTCCAGCGGCGTTGGGTGTAGTAGGGGCGGAGTCGGATGCGGGCGGGTCGGACGTTGGCGTAGACGAGGACCGCCTGGTCGCGGGGGATTCGTCGCAGTTCGTCGACGGTGGCGAGCGGTTCGAAAGTTTCGGCTTCGGTGACGTGGGGTCCGTTTCGTCCTCCCCCTGTGGAGACGGTGTTGACCCTTTCGTTGCCGAGAAGTTTGGAGATGGTGTCGAGGAAGCGGACGTCCGACGACCCGGAGAGGACCAGCTTGGCGGTGTGGTTGTTGGCGAGGCTTTGGGCGAGTTCCCCGTACCGGTCGGTGACCTGTGACCAGTCTTGATACATCGAGACGAGTTGGACGTCGCGGTCTCGGCATGTGGCGGCGTGCTCTGGCGCTCTCGGTAGTGGTGCGGAGTTGGCGCGTCGTCGAGGAGGAAAAGTAGGGGTCGGTCGGCTCGGACACCTCGGTTTACTCGTCGTGCGGCATGTCGCATCACCTCGTCGAGTAGCCCCACGAAGAGGGGCCGGAGGATTTTCTGGTCATCTTCGTCCCCGATGAGGTAGAGAGTGGAAGGCGTATCGAGGAGCTGGTCGAGGTCGACTTGGGGTTTGAGGGTGGTGGATTCGAGCGCGGCGGCGGTTTCGTACGCTTTGAGGGCGACACGGGCGGAGGCGACGTAGGAGAGGTATGTGTCGGTGGCGGTGTTCTCGGTAGCGCCGAGGAGGGTCTCCCACGCTTCGGAGAACTTGCCTTCGAGGATGCGTTTGGGTTGGTCCCATTGAGTGAGGTTGAGCCACGTTCTCACCTGTCGGAGGCTGTGACCGTCGGTCCGGGCGGCGAGGAAGAGCGGCCCGAGAAGACCTTCGGCGGCTCCGGCCCAGAAGTCGCCGTGGCTGACGGTGGTGAAGTCGGAGAGGGCGAGGAGGTTCCCGGCGAGGGTGGTAGCTCCTTCGTAGGTGTCGCAATGTTCCAGCGGATCCCAGCCTGTACGGTCTGGGTCTTCGAGCCGGTTGAACGGGTCGAACACCATGATCTCTCCCTGCTCAGCCCGCTGATGGCGAGTGACACGGAGAAGGTCGGTTTTCACTGCGGAGATGACAGCAGGCCCGTCCCAGGTAAGGATGGTGGGGATCGCAAAGGCCGAGGTCTTGCCCGATCCGGATGGCCCGAACACCAGGGTGGACGTTGTAGGTGGTAGTGACACGGTGCGACCCCGTGTCGTACCGGCTACGACACGTCCGTTCTCGTCTGGTCCGATCAGCCCTCCTTTTTTGAGGTCGCTGTTGGTGGCCCAGCGCACCGCCCGGGGTGACCGGGGTCGCCGGAGCCGATACCAGAGGATTCCGATGGGTATGAGGGTAAAGGTGACGATGGTGGCGGCGACCGACCACACCACACCAGTGGATAATGGTGGTGTCCAGGAGCTGCCGACAGCGGTGAGGTTGAGGGTTCCGGTGTAGGTGGCGTCCCCTCCGATCCAGGCGATGATCTCTCCTGCGGGGCGGAGGGCGTAGAGGACGAGGATGCCGTAGACCACGAACGGCACGATCACGTATTCGAGACCTGTGGTGTGCCTTGGGGTGACTGCCCGCGGGTACTGGTCTGTTTTCATCGTCGTCCGCCTAGTTCGGCGTCGGTGTCGATCAGGTCCCATTCG
>WHTL01000026.1 GCA_009377735.1 Acidimicrobiia bacterium | reverse complement strand
GTGGATTGTGGATAGTGGCACTGAGATGGTTGTGGGAAGGGTGTTTCGGTCATGAGGGGTTGTGGAGAAAACGGGTGGCTTTCCCCGGCCGTCGTGACTCCGATCTTGGCATGTGGAAAGGGTGATCCCATATCCACAGACAGATACACAAGATGTCCCCGGGGAAATCCACAGGAAATTGGCGCTGTCCCCGTCACCGACCACGGAGACTCTTGGTCAGTTCCGAGACCCTGTCGAACACTTCCCGATCGGTCTGCATCACCCGCTTCACCTTTTCGATGGAGTGGATCACGGTGGTGTGGTCCCTCCCACCGAAATGTGAACCGATCCGGGGCAGGGAGAGATCGGTGTGCTCCCGACAGAGATACATGGCGATTTGGCGAGCCAGGACCAGGGGCTGTCGTCGGGAGGGTCCGGTGAGATCGTCCACGGAGAACCCACACGCCGTTGCCGTAGACACGATGATGTCATCGGCATAGATCGTCTTCGGCTCGTTGGCGGCGTGGAGGTCCCTGAGCACCTCCCGGGCCATTTGCAACTCGATCGGCGTGTCGGTGAGTGCTGCCCACGCCGTGACACGGGTGAGAGCACCCTCTAGCTCACGGATATTGTCGGAGACGAGGGTGGCGATATGTTCCAGCACTTCGATTGGGACTGCTTGTGGGTTGGCCTCGGCGTTACGTCTGAGGATGGCGAGCCGGGTTTCGACGTCTGGGGGCTGGATATCGGTGAGCAGACCCCACTCGAAGCGACTACGCAGTCTGTCTTCGAGGGTGGCCAGGTTGCGGGGATGGCGATCAGAGGAGATGACCATCTGCTTTCCGCTCTCATAGAGGGTGTTGAAGGTGTGAAAGAACTCCTCGAGGATCTGTTCCTTCCCCTCGAGGAACTGTATGTCGTCGAGAAGAAGGACGTCCACCGATCGGTAGCGGTGCTTGAAGTCCTCGATTCGTTTACGTCTGATGCCGTCGATGAACTCGTTGAGGAAGTTCTCCGAGGTCACATAGCGAACCCTTGCCCCGCTATAGAGCTCGGTCGTGTGGTGCCCGACTGCATTCAGCAGGTGGGTCTTACCCAGACCAGCGGCTCCGTATATAAAGAGCGGGTTGTAATGAGTGCCGGGTTGCTCCGCCACGGCCATCGATGCCGCCCATGCGAAGCGATTTGACTGCCCAACCACGAAAGTCTCGAACCTATACCGTTGGATGAGGCTTGGGTTCTCGGTGTCGCTACCGGGTTGTGGCGCAAGTGCGTCGGGAAGCGGGGAATCTTTTTCCTTGAACTCGTCTAAAGCATCGGCAGAGCCCTCGTCTCCGTGTGAATCGGGTGGCGAAACCGCGAACGTCAGTCGGGAATCGCCACCGAATACATCGGTGAATGCCGACTTGATAACCCGACCGTGCTTGTCCTGGACCCAGCGAAGATGGAACTCGCTTGGTGCCAGGAGGGTTGGGGCGTTGGCGGACCTATCCGGCTTGAGGGCACTGAGCCAGGTTGCCCAGTTGGCTTCCGATACGGAACCATGGAGCGCCGCCTTGAAGCGATCCCATTCGTCCTCTTCGGTTGGGTGGGGGTAGACCACCGTCTCTCCTTGTCCGTCGATTATCCACATTTCTCTCCACAACTGTGGAAAGCGCGCGCGAGCAAGAACGACAGAACATCGTGAACACCCCACCCCCGTGGTGTCCGGGGAAGTCTTGCTCCGGCAGTTCTCTGCTCGGTGAACACGCAGTATCGGGGATTGAAACCCGACTCGTCAAGGGGAGGAAATAACTGGATTCAGATCGGGCCCGACGCAGACCTTGGTGGTGTTCTCCCCGTTCAGAGACTCACATCCACCATGAGTCGAACGTATGTTCGACCAAGAATCAGGCACTTTCGGGTAAGGGCTGTTTTCGCGAGTGACGGTTTTTCTTCGCGCTCTGAACTGGCGTCGTTGTGTCTTTGACAAGTCCTCTACTCCGGCCATACTCTTAAGCCGTCCCGCCGTGCGGATTCTTTGTGCGCGCTCGCGGGTTTGAGCCGTTTCTCACAAAGGTCAGTTCCATCATGAAGAGGACATATCAGCCCAAGGTACGTCGCCGCAAACGTCGACATGGTTTCCGTCATCGCATGCAGACTCGCGCCGGACGCAATGTACTGAAATCCCGTCGGCGCAAGGGACGGAAGCGTCTCGCTGCCTGAGATACACCGGATTCGCCATCGCTCCGACTTCGAAGCGACCCTGAGAGCAGGGAAGCGTCACCGTGGCGATGGATTCGACGTTGTCTCTCGACATTCGCCGGGCTCGCCCGGCCGGGTCGGACTTGTAATCACTCGTCGCGTCGGAAATGCCGTGGTCCGGAATCGGATCCGACGTCGGCTCAGACACGCCATAGAAGCAAGGCAAATGCAACCAAACACAGATCATGTAATCATCGCCACCAGGCGAATCGCCGACCTGGACTTCACCAACCTGCGGGACACTCTCGATCAGGCTCTCGACGCCGGCCCCTGGCAAAAGTCACTATCAGCCAAGGACACCGAATGAAACGGGCCGTCGTCGCTGCGATCACGTTTTATCGCAGATACCTCTCTCCGCAGACAGCGGCCAATTGTCGTTATCAACCTACCTGTTCCGCCTATGCGGTGGAAGCTGTCGAGCGGCATGGTGTGGTGAAAGGTGGATTCATGGCCCTACGAAGACTGACCCGCTGTCACCCACTGCGGCCCGGCGGGTTCGACCCCGTCCCGGCTCGCCGGGACGGCGGATTGGCGAGGGAGGTCTAGATGGGTTTGGGTCAAATATGGGATGGCTTCCTCGGGATTTTGGGGACGCTTCTCGCCTTCTTCTACGACGCGGTCCCCTCCTATGGGATCTCCATCATCCTGCTGACGATCCTGATCAACCTGATCCTCTTCCCCCTCACGCTGAAGCAGACCCGGTCGACACGGGCGTTTCAGACGCTGCAACCGGAGATGCAAAAGATCCGGGCCCAATACAAGGACGAACCCGAGAAACTCCAAAAGGAGATGGTGCGGCTCCAACAGGAGCATGGTGTCTCCGCGGGAGGCTGCTTCCTTCCCCTCATTGTGCAGATGCCGGTTCTGTTCGGTCTGTTCCGGGTCCTGCAGAACCCTGTCGACTACATCCCCGGTGGCACAACACTGTTCGAGACGGTGAGCAACGGCACCGAGACATTCCTCGGTATGAACCTGGAAACGACTCCCTGGGAGGCACTGAATTCCCCCGATGGGGTCGTCGGGGCACTTCCGTATTTGGTCTTGATGGCACTGATGATCGCCGCCCAGTATGTGCAGCAGTGGCACTCCACTTCGGGACAGAGCACCGAGGGCCAGCCTGCCAGCGCCCAGATGGTAGGGAAGGTCATGCCTGCCTTCTTCGGTGTCATCTCTATCAATTTCCCAGCCGGTCTCAATGTCTACTGGGCTACTGCCAGCTTGTTCAGATTGGGTCAGCAGGCAGTGATATTCCGTATCGATGGCCGCCCCGAGCCCATGGCCAAGGCAGCCAAGTCCCTCACAGGTGGGGAGGATGCGACGGAAGAAGAACAAGGGGCCGAACCCAAGGAAGCTCAGGTATCCGACGAGACCACCGGTGAAGGGAATACCGACAACAAGTCCAAGGCGCCGCAGCAGGGTTCGAAGAAGCGCAACAAACGTAAGAGGAGGTAGTTGTGGCATTCGTCGAAGTGCGGGCCAGAAGTGTTGAAGAAGCGGTCGAGGCCGCTTTGTCAGAGTTGTCAATCTCTCGGGATCAAGCCGAGATCAGCGTTCTTGAGGAGCCCCAGAAGGGATTTCTCGGAATCGGAGGTCGCGACGCCCTGGTCAAGGTGTCCGTCAAGGAGGACACGCAAACCAGTTCCAGATCCGGTCGTCGGCGAGGTGGTCGGTCGAAAGGAAAGCGGGGACAGGGCGGGGGACGATCCCAACAGGGTGATGGCCGGGGCCAAAAGGGCGGTGGCAGGAGCCAGAGTCGCAACAAGGAGGACAACTCCTCGGGACGAGAGAGATCCCGGAATGGCGGCGACCGCAATCAGCAGAAGTCCTCGAACCGGGGGCAGGGTCGGGGGGGACAACAAAACAGGGGCAAGGGCGTCGAGAAGAGGGACAAAAAGAAGATGCAGGACGATCGACCACAGTTGAGCACGGCCGAACAGGCGCCCATTGTCAAGGAGTTCCTCGAGGGTCTTCTCGGAGTGATGAACCTGGAGGGTTCCGTCGTCACCAGTGTCGAGGACGATGTGATCGTCGCCTCGGTGGAGGGTGACCAAACCCAGGCGCTGGTGGGCCAGCGTGGGTCAGGTATCAACGCCATCCACGAAGTCACCAAGACCGTTCTCCTCCGTCACAGTGCAGATGTCGGTCGGCTCCGACTCGACATCGCCGGCTATCAAGAGCGCCGACGCGAGGCACTCTCCATCTACGCCAACCAACTCATCGATCAGGTCCTGGCCGAGGGTGGCGAGATAATCCTGGAACCGATGAGCGCCGCCGACCGCAAGGTGGTACACGACGCCGCCGGCTCGCGAGAAGGTGTCATTTCCTATTCGGAGGGCGAGTCGCCCCGCCGCTTTGTGGTGCTCGCCAACGAAGAAGGCGACGACTCCGAAGAGGAGTAAGTGGCCCGACCTCAATAAGTGATTCAAACGGGACGTTTCACGTGAAACGTCCCGTTTCTGTTGTTCGGAACACCTGAAACACCCGCTCCGATCCGGATAATTCCTTCGGAACGACCACGGTGTCTTCATCTCGCGGGTGATTCGCTGGGGCGGCCACGATTCCTCTCCCACCCTGAAGGATATGGGGCACGATGGCCCCCCACTTCGCCGGTGGAAGGACCGCCCGCATGGTGACCATCGATGCCTGGGGCGCATTCTCAAGGGACGTTTGCTCTACGACGAGGTTCTGCACCTCCAGGACTCGGGCGACACGACGGAGCAGATCCACCCTTCTCCCGGCCCGCTCCACCGCGGTGACCTCGGTCTCGGGCCAAAGCAGTGCAAGGGGCAGCGCCGGCAGACCCACCCCACTTCCCAGGTCGACGACGGTTTGCGGTGGGTCGGCATCGGGCCATCCAATTGCAAATAGGACACTGTCGACCAGATGTCGCTCGGTGATCCGCCCCGCCTCGTTGGGACCCAGACCCCCCGCCGGTATCGCCTCATCCTCAAGCCATTTTCTAAAACGATCAAACCGCTCCAGATCGGGATCTGCCACCCCCAACCACCGGGTAGCCCGCAAAACAGGATGCTCACTCACGTGAGAAAGCGTACAAGCAACTGTCCCCCCGCCGAAGGCGGGGGAAGGTTCCTGTAGGTAGGGAGGAAACATCCTCGGTGGTCGCGACTCGGTCCCCTCGCGGAGGTGCCCGCCTCGGCAGCGCCTACGGCGCTGCCACTTCCCCTCCTGCGTGGGGAAAGATTGTCAGTTGGGGGAAAGGTTGGTACCGGGTGAGAGTCTGTTCGCTTGGATCCCAAACCTCTTAGACGAGCTGGCCGCGCCCAGAATCAGGGCCGGAGGCATTCTCTCAACGCTGAGGTGCAGAATCCCGAAGAAAGGCGCCACGAGGCAATGGAAAAGCAAAAATTCGAAGACACTGGACCCGTTGGCGCACTCAACACGAGAGACAGGGAGGAGTCGCGGTAGTGATATCGCACGGCCCCGACCACGAGGGTCGCGGAGTCGAGGCGGCCGTTGGGGGTCTGGGCGACGGAGGCCCCCAGAAGTGACGGTGTTTCACGTGAAACTGCGGAGATCCTTGCGGGATGGTGGCGGTGCGACCACAATCCTTCGGTGTGAGCGACAGCGTGATAGTTGCAATCGCCAACCAGAAGGGTGGTGTCGGTAAGTCCACCACCGCAATCAGTCTCGCCGCAACCCTGGCACAAAGCGGTCTTAGTGTGCTGGTGGTGGATCTCGACCCTCAAGGAAATGCCACCTCGGGGCTGGGAATAGACCGCGCTGCTCTCTCGGAGACCATGTACGACGTTTTGGTCGTCGGAACCAAGGCCGATGATGCCATGGTCGAGAGCTCCACCCCCGGTCTATGGGTCCTGCCTGCCACGATCGACTTGGCAGGGGCCGAGGTCGAGCTGGTGTCGATGCTCAGTCGGGAG
Source organism: Acidimicrobiia bacterium (assembly GCA_009377735.1). GTDB lineage: Bacteria > Actinomycetota > Acidimicrobiia > Spongiisociales > ZC4RG35 > WHTL01. The sequence goes on along the minus strand of WHTL01000026.1, from coordinate 12,542 downwards.
CTACGACTCAAGAACTCCCTCAACCAGTCATCTCGTCATTTCGACGCGATCCTCATCGACAGCCCTCCCTCGCTTGGACTCCTTACCATCAACGGCATGGCAGCTGCCGACGAGATCCTGGTGCCTATTCAGGCCGAGTACTACGCCCTGGAAGGTTTGACCCAGCTTATGGCCAATATCGAGAGGGTCAGAGCCCACCTCAATCCCGACCTGGAGGTGGAAGGTGTGGTGCTCACTATGCACGACAACCGAACCCGTCTCGCCAAGGACGTCGGCGACCAGGTTCGTGAGTATTTTGGCGACCGCACCTATCGGACCATCGTTCCCCGGTCGGTACGGCTCTCGGAGGCACCCTCCTATGGCGAGCCCATCGAGACCTACGACCCAATGAGTCAGGGCGCAATCGCATACCGGGAGTTAGGGAGAGAGTGGCGACGACGCCACGGATACGACCAAAGGTAGAGAAACATGGCTGAACAACGACGAGGACTGGGGCGAGGACTTGATTCTCTGATCCCGGGACGATCCAGCGAGACCGAGGAGGCACCTGTTTCTGAGTCCTCCGGTGTGGTGAGCCTCCCTCTCGACCAAATCCAGTCCAATCCCGACCAGCCGCGCCGGTATTTCGACGAGCAGGCCCTGGGAGAGTTGGCGGCCTCAATCAACGAAATCGGATTACTGCAACCCATCCTGGTGCGACCCTCTTCCAGCGGCGGCTATCAGCTCATCGCCGGCGAGCGTCGACTCCGGGCTGCCCGCATGGCAGGGTTGGGTGTGGTGCCGGTGGTTGTCCGTGATGAGGATGACCCCGACGGGTCCAGTTTGGTGAGTGCACTCATCGAGAACGTCCAGCGTGAGGACCTCTCTCCACTGGAGGAGGCCACCGGATATCAAGCCCTCCTCGAGGAGCACGAGATGACGCACGAGGCGGTAGCGACCGCGGTAGGCAAGAGTCGATCGGCGATCAGCAACGCGATTCGCCTCCTACAATTACCAGCACCGGTACAGCGTATGGTTGATCGGGGCGAGCTCAGCGCCGGGCACGGCCGGGCTCTACTTGGTATCGACGACACCGCCTATCAGGAGCACCTCGCAGGAAGGGTGGCCACTGAGGAGTGGTCGGTGCGACGTCTTGAGGAGGCGGTACAGGCGAGGAATCCCCAGAAGGCCAAGAGCAAACGTCAGAAGAAGGAGACCCGTCCCACCGAGATCGTCGAGTTGGAGTCCCGACTCCGCGATCAACTCGATACCCGGGTCAACATCAACTACGCCAATGAGAAGGGAACCCTCCAGATCGGATTCGCATCCTTGGAGGACCTGGAGAAGCTGTACTTTCGGTTCTTCCGGGACTGAGCGAACACACGTTCGATAGGCACCTCTGTCTTAGTGTATCCTGATCAGACGCTCCGGAACGAGAATGGATTGATGCACCTGTCACTACGATCGGTCTGATGATCGGACGACCTGGGGGAACACCCGAACGCCCCGCGCTCTTCTTTTCGGGACCCGAGGAGTTCTGCGCTTGGTTGGAGACAAACCACGAGACGGAGCCCGAACTGTGGATGGGTCTCTACAAAAAGCATGTCCCTGACCGGGGACTTACCTGGGAGGAGGCTGTCGTCGAAGCCTTGTGCTTCGGATGGATCGACTCCAAGGCGCAGCGAATTGACGAGGACTCGCGACGCCAGCGTTGGACACCTCGCCGCCCCGGGAGCAACTGGTCGAGGGTCAACATCGAGACCGTGGAGCGACTGATCAAGGAGGGGCGGATGCGACCCGCCGGTTTGGCCGCCTACGAGAAACGGAAGCCGGGACGCTCCGGTGTCTACTCCTACGAGAACCTGGACGCCGAGCTATCACCAGACTATGTCGAGCAACTAGAGGCGAACCCCGTTGCATGCGCGTTCTGGACCGAGACGACACCGTCCTACCGGCGCACCGCAGCCAACTGGGTGATGGGGGCGAAGCGAGCCGAAACACGAGACAAACGAATGACGGCTCTTGTCGAAGATTGTTCCAACGGGCGGCTGATCCCCCCTCAGCGATATGGGACTACGCCTAAATGGGTGGGACGCGCAGCCGCGGCCGCCCGCGAAGTCTCCTCCTCCGGAGGGGAGGAAACCAGCACTTAGGCGATGAACTCCGCCAGTTCTTGCTCGATCGCCGCTCGGGGGCGGGCACCGACGATCCGTTTGACCGGTGTGCCGTTCTTGAACACGATCATCGTGGGAATGCTCATGATGTCGAGACTGCCCGGAGTGGCCGGGTTCTCATCGATGTTCAGCTTCCCGATGGTGAGCTTCTCGCTGTGTTCGTCGGCGATGTCCTCGAGAATGGGGGCGATCACCTTGCAGGGAACACACCACTCGGCCCAGAAGTCGACGAGCACGGGCTTGTCGGAGGCGACATTGGAGGAGAAATCGGCGTCGGTGAGGGTGATGATGTTGTCTGACATATATTGACTCCTATCTAGGTGCTGGGAGTGACCAGTGACGGTTCAGTTGATTCGAGCTCGGCCAGGTAGCGCTCCGCGTCGATGGCGGCACGACATCCCGTACCCGCCGCCGTCACTGCCTGTCGGTAAACGTGATCAGCCACGTCTCCGGCCGCGAAAACCCCGGGTATCGAGGTGTGGGTGGAACCGCCGTCCTCGAGAATGACGTAGCCGGTGTCGACCAGTTCGAGCTGGCCCTCGAAGAGATCGGTGTTGGGGCGATGGCCGATTGCCACGAAAACGCCCTGGGTGGGCATCGTGGAGGTCTCGCCGGTGACGGTGTCTTCGAGAACCACCGATTCGACGCTCCCTTCACCCTCGATGGCGGTGACGACGCTGTTCCATCTCACCTCGATCTTGGGATTCTCCATGGCACGGTTCGCCATGATGGTCGAGGCGCGGAACTCGTCACGTCGATGGACGATGGTGACCTTGGAGGCGAAGCGGGTGAGGAAGGTCGCCTCCTCCATGGCGGTGTCCCCTCCACCGACCACCACCAACTCCCGATCGCGGAAGAAGAAGCCGTCACAGGTAGCGCATGCCGAAACACCCCGACCCATGAGCTGCTCCTCACCGGGGATCCCCAGCCATTTGGCGCTGGCACCGGTGGCGATGATGACCGTGTGGGCGAGGTGCTCGTCGCCGCCCACCTCGAGACGGAACGGCTTCTCGCTGAAGTCGACCCGGTCGACATCCACGGTATGGATCTCGGTGCCGAACCGCTCTGATTGCTTGCGGAAGAGCTCCATCAACTCGGGTCCCTGGATCCCATCGGGGAATCCGGGGTAGTTCTCGACATCGGTCGTGATCATGAGCTGACCGCCCGCGGCCGCGCCCTCGAACATGATGGGTTCGAGTCCTGCCCTCGATGTGTAGAGCGCCGCGGTGTGACCGGCGGGGCCACTTCCGATAATGGCGACCTGTCTTGGCTCCATGAATTCCTTTTCTATTTACGCCTCAACCAGAACAACGCTCCAGCGATCAAAAACAATCCAGCCAGCACGCCATAGGCGCCTGCAGGCGTGAGAAGGATTCGTAATGCTCCGAATATCGCCGAGACGAGAAACCCGATGGCCACCAGACCCACCAGGGCCATGACGATCCCCAAACCCACCACATAGATGGTGCGATCGGCTCGGTCCACGGTGAGACTACGGACACGGGTGGCGATCTGCTCGAGAAACTCGGCAAAACGTACGGCCAGTTCTTCCATGGCGATTGAGGTTAGTCAGGGTGGCGGGCTGTTCCCGACCGTCTACGGGAGCTTCAGGGTAGCGTAACCTCTTGGCAGCTCGTGGGATCGAACACCACCACGTCTCGATCGCCACGACGGGACACCACGGTGAGTCTGGTGTCGCCAGCAGTGATGGAATCGACGGTGAGGATCCGGTCGATCGCAAGCTCGGCGATGCATGCCTCCTCGTCCGTTGTCAGACGCAGATCCTCCGTGCTTCGAGCCGGGGCCGTGTTTCGCAGGCGATCCACCGTTTCGGATACGGCCGCCGCCAGATCCTCATCGAGTTCCATGCTTGCCCCGGCCGCTGTGGGGGCAACTTCCGCGCTGGTGGTGTCCCCTCCCGCAGCGACGGTGGTGTTGGCCGCGGTGTCGGTCCCCGCCACGTCAGCGCCCGCGGTACCCAGAGCATCATCTGCGGAATCGGCTGCAGCCGTGTTATCGGCGGAACCTTCTGGGAGGGATTCTTCGGTAGCTATCGACGGCTCCGCCGCCGCCCTGGTGGTGTCCCCACCATCCTCGTCAGCCGACTCGGTGGCGATGTCGGGGGATCCGCTGTTGGTTGGGCCGCCGGTCAGGGTGCCATCGGTGAGGACGTAGCCGAGACCGACGACCATCACGAGTGCCGCCGCCACACCAACGACCTTCGGATACCAGGACCGTCGTGGGGTGAGCGGTGTAATTGGCGTTGGAGTCGGTGCGGCCTTCTCCTCGGGCTCCTTCTGGAGACGGGTCCAGATGCCGTCACGCAGTCCGGTTCGCTCGTCACCGGAGAGCTCCGCGGTGGTGAGCTCTCCCAGATACCCCAATGCCTCCACCTGGAGACGTAACTCCTCGGCACATTCGGGGCACTCTGCCACCATGGCGCGCGCCTCATCCCCCCGGGGATCGGAGGCAGCGAGTTCGGCGAGACGCGCCAGGTCGTGGTGGTCGTGACTGGTCATGTGCCCTTTGGACGGTCGGAGGGGTGTCTTAGGTTCCCTAGGTCTCTTGCTAGTAGACGCCGGCCCCTGTGGAGCCTCGACTTCACGGTACCAACCGCTATCTCGAGGACGTCGGCGGCCTCGGCGACGGAGGCGCCCTGCAGGTCGCAGAGAACGATGGCGGCGCGGTACTCGTCCGGTATGCGGCTCAGGGCATCCTCGATGGCGGGACGCAGATCCACCCCTGTAAAGGGGTCCGTTGCGGTAGCATCCTCGGGCTCGGCGACCGATTCCAGTGGTGATGTTGCCCTTCTCTGGCGGGATCGGAGCCGATCAAGACAGGTATTGACTGCTATCCGGTGCATCCACGTTGTCAGTTTGGCATCACCACGGAATTGCTGTGCCTTTCTGAAAACCGTGAGGAATGTGTCCTGGGTGGCGTCGAGGGCAGCCTCCCGATCTCTCATCATTCCCAGACAAACGGCAAAGATCCGCTCCTCGTGACGACGCATGAGGAGATCGAAGGCACGTCTGTCGCCTTCGATGACCCGTCCGATGAGATCGGTGTCGTCTCCTTCGTCCATGGTCAGGCGACTCTGAGTATTTCGATAGTTGCCGTCACCGCTGGAGAAGTCTACCGACTGCTAAAGGTGATCTCACGAAACTCCGAGGTGAAACCGTCCTCCACCTCCGCCAGGTTCGTCATCCACAGCAGCCAATGACCGCCCGACCTTGCCGGTACGGAGATCTTGAGGCCCGAAGGTCCGATCATGCCCATGGCGATGTGCTCCCATGTCGCCGGGGTCTCCTCGACCGTGTCCGACCAGAGTACCGAAAGGTGTGTTGACTCCGATGGTGAGGAGATGTCGATCGCACCGACGGTCCCGGTGACGGACACCACCACCCCGACCCCTTCCTTGAGACGGGGCAGGGGATCGCGGTATAGCTCCGTCCTCCACGAGGTGCCCGGATCGCCGTCGGAGGCAAAGGACACCTCATCGTCCCGTTCTTCGTCGTCACCGAAGGGGTCGAAGGAAGCCACCCTTGTAACGAGAGGAAAGTCGGCGGTGGGGAGTGTCGTGTTGGGGGTGGAGACGGTCACAGCCGCAGGAGCCGCGGGCGATTGGATTGCCGGCGGTATAAGCGGTGTGCCCTCGGGAGCCAGGAGACGGGCCATCCCGATGAGAACCAATGCGAGCACGACCAGCCCGCCCGCGATCATGAGCAGTCGCCGCGACCATCCGGGTGTCTCCGGTTCCGGCAGCCGGGGCCGGGGTGCCTCCCGCAAGGCGGCAGCGAACTGCTCGGCGCTCATCTTCCCCAGGAAGGCGGAGGCGAGGATCCGGTCGACCATTGGCGAGAGTCCGTCGATCGCCTCCGACGGCGGGCTCGGCGAGGGATCGGGATCCCCCAGCAGGGCACGGGTCAATGTTTCGGCGAGTGCCGCCACGTCCTCTTCGGGGCTTTGGTCCACCGGAATCCGACCAAATGCTCCCAACTTGGCGGTCCGTCCCTCGGTGTAGGCGACGGCGCCGGCATCGATGGATCCATGTACGACGTCGATGCGATGCAGAGTTGCCAGAGCTTCGGCGAGACCGGGTCCCTCCTTGTGGAAGGTGGCAACATCGATCGGTCGGCCACCCTCCAACCGCGATGCCAGGGTGGCCCCACCCGTCCACTCGGAAACGGAGTAAGCCCCGCCCGTCACCTCTTCCACCCCATACACCACCGCGATGTTGGGGTGGTTGACCTTCGATGTCTCCAGGACAGATGCTACGAACTCTCTCCGCCTCTGAGGAGTGGTATCGGGACCGAGCGATCGGATCAGGACGGGGCGGTCCAGAGGCTGGTCGGTGGCTAGCCACTCTTCGACGTCTCCGTCGCGTCCCAGCCGCACTTCGAGGCGGTATCGGGCTGCAATGGGTGGCGGCATGGTCTTAGTCCTCGAGGTTATCCCTACGGAATACCCGAAGGGACAGATCGTGAGGCTCGAAATGGTGAGCCAGGTAGAGGTCGATCACATTCTTGGCATCTGGGCGGACGTTGAGGAGCAGTCTCTCACAACCCTTGGCTACAGCCCAGGAGTGGGCTGCCTCGATCAGGTGGGAACCAAAGCCCTGGCCCCGCCACTGGGGGGCGGTCGCGATACGTTGCAGATAGGCGACACCATGACGGTCCGCCCCAACGATGGCGAAAGCGGTGATCTCCCCCTCTCTGGTGATGGCAAGTGTGTCGGCAAACGGGGTGGCCGCCATCGCGTCCTCCAAGCCGAGCTGACTCACACGCCAGGGTTTCTCGAATGCTGCGTTGTCCACATCTCGGAGTCCGTCGATACCACCACGATGGATCAGCGGGTCGGGGTCGACATCGGATGTTGTCGCCAGACTTGACTCCATCACCATGAGCTCAAGTTCGGGTCGAAAGCCCCTGGTTTCCCACCGACCAGCGTCATCGTCGGAGACAACTGGCGAGCGAACTATCGGTGCCGCCGTAAGAGCGGTTCGGATGCATTGGTCGACGAATCCGTCGGTGGCATATCCCACGCGGAGGACGGCAGCGTCGGCGTCGTCATCCCAGGGTCTGAGTTCGCCCCGCATGAACAACCAACGGAGAATCACCCGCCCCGGCCATTCGCCTTCACGTCGCAATGCGGTCATCACTATGGGACAGTACGGGGGTGGACCTTCTCTATGTGACACATCCCGACTTCGCCCGTCACGAAACGGGCGACTGGCATCCGGAACGTCCGGCCCGGCTGCGCGCTGTTGCCCGGGGAGTAGCGGAGTCGGGTCTTGGTGTGATCGAGGTGGAGGCTCCCGAGGTGGATCGCGACCATCTGGAGACCGTACACAAACCTGCCTATGTGGCGGCGGTGGAGCGTTTCGTGGCCGCAGGAGGAGGTGAACTCGATCCCGACACGGTCGTTTGCGAACATTCGTGGTCGGCAGCCGTCCATGCGGCCGGTGCCGGCATCGAGGCAGTCCGGCTGTTGCAACCCGGTCAAACCGCATTCCTGGCCACCCGCCCTCCCGGGCATCATGCTCTCCCCGATCGGGCGATGGGCTTCTGTCTGTTCAACAATGTTGCGGTGACGGCTCGCCACCTCACGAACTCTGGGCATCGGGTGGCAATCGTCGACTGGGATGTGCATCACGGGAATGGGACCGAGGCGATTTTCTGTGGCGACCCAGATGTCCTGTATATGAGTGTTCACCAGCACCCCTTCTACCCCTTCGAAGGCGAGTTGGAGAATTTGGGGGACGGGGACGCGGTTGGCACCAACCTCAACCTTCCCGTCCCCGCCTTCACCGCGGGTGACGTATACACCGCCGCCTTCCGTGATCTGTTCTCACCCGTGCTCAGCACGTTCAAACCGGACTGGATACTGGTGTCCTGCGGATACGACGCCCACGAGGGAGATCCCCTGGCCGAGCTTCGGCTGGAGTCCGCCGATTACGGGTGGTTGGCGTCGCAGCTGACGGCGGTGGTGCCACCCCACCGGATCGTTGTCTTTCTCGAAGGCGGGTACCACCTGCCGGCCATCACAGAGTCCGTCGCGGCGACGCTACGAGGTCTTGGCGGCGAGACCTTTCCGGAGCCGACCGGCAACTCCCCCGAGGGGGCATGGGCCAATTTCCGTGGTCTCTTCGAGTCTGCACGTTCCCACTGGGAGCTCTAGCAATCTTCAGGCGGAGTCCCGCCTCGTTCTACCATCTCGATCTGTGATTCCCGATCGATTTAGCTGGCTACTCGATCCCGAACTGCCGGTGGTGCCACTGGCAAAGAGGTTCGAGGAGAACGGCCACCGTCTCTTCTTGGTGGGTGGCTCGGTTCGTGACGCATTCCTGATGCGGGAGAGTCCCGATTTCGACTTCACCACGGATGCCCGCCCCAATGAGATACGGGCGATAGTCGCCGGCTGGGCGGATGCCCTGTTCGAGGTGGGCGCCGCCTTCGGAACGATTGGGGTCAGAAAAGGCGAACACCACGTGGAGATCACCACCTTTCGCAAGGAGATCTATCGCGACGAGAGTCGCAAGCCCGAGGTCACCTTCTCCGACGATATCGAGACCGACCTCTCCCGGCGTGACTTTGCGGTGAACGCGATGGCCCTGGAGCTTCCAACTCTGAGGCTGATCGATCCCTACGACGGCGTCAAGGACCTGGTGGCTGGTGTGTTGCGGACACCGTTGGCGCCCCAGGTGTCCTTTGGTGATGACCCCCTCCGGATGATGCGGATGTATCGCTTCCAAGCGCAGTACGGCTTCACACCCGACAACGCCGCCGAGACCGCCGCGGAGAAGATGGTGGACCGTCTCGACATCGTCTCCCCGGAACGGATCCGGGACGAACTATCCAAACTGTTGGTCGCACCCCGGGTCGCGGAGGGACTGGAGGGCATCACACGGTCTGGTCTGGCCGACCACTTCCTCCCGGAGCTCTCGGCCCTCCTCATGGAACAGGATCCCGTGCACAAGCACAAGGATGTGCTCGCCCACACCATTGCGGTGGTGGCTTGCACCCGCGCCGATCTCACCCTGCGCCTCGCCGCCCTTGTCCACGACATCGGCAAACCCACCACCAGGCGCTTTGTCGACGGCGGCGTCACCTTTCATCACCACGAGGTGGTTGGCGCTCGCATGACCAAATCGAGGATGACCGCCCTCCGTTATCCCAATGGGCTGATCGATGACGTCAGCAACCTGGTATTTCTCCACCTCCGGCCTCACACGCTGAAGATGGGCTGGACTGACTCGGCGGTGCGGCGCTATGTGCGCGACGCCGGTCACCTACTCGACGAGCTCAACGAACTGGTGAGATGCGATGTCACCACAGCCAACTGGAGACGCGCCTCCCGTATCCAGGAGGGTATCGACGAGCTCGAGGAGCGCATCGACCGTCTCGCCGAGCAGGAGGAGTTGCAGTCGATACGGCCCCCGATCGATGGTCACGAGGTAATGGCAATCCTCGGCATCCCACCCGGCCCCCGTGTGGGTGAGGTAATGGAAATGCTCTTGGAGAAACGTCTCGACGACGGCCCCTACAGCGCTGAGGAGGCAAAAAGGCTGGTCGAGGAATGGGGCAAGGACTGAGGGAGTCGCGACGGAGTGAGCGTATCTAACCCTATGCGCATATGCGTATAATGGAGGAATGTTGCAGACTGCTGTGTTTGGTGCTTCGGGGTATGCCGGGGGTGAGGTGGTCAAGATCATCGACGGGCATCCCGAAATGTCGGTGGGGTTTCTTGGTGCCCACAGTCGCGCCGGTGTGTCCCTGGGTTCGGTGCAGCCACACCTCGGTGGCGGTGACCGGGTTCTGGCCGACAACGATCCCGCACAGTTGCCAGACGACGTTGAGGTCGCCTTCCTCGCTCTTCCGCATGGGAAGTCCACCGAGACGGCCCTCAGCCTCCGGGACCGGGGCATCAAGGTGGTGGACCTCGGGTCCGATTTCCGTCTCGACAGCAACGACCGCTATCTGCGTGGATACGGCTCCGACCATCCCCATCCCGAGCAGCTGGCCGACTGGGCCTACGGTCTACCGGAACTGTTCGAGGTCGCCGACGAGGACCAGGTTGCGGCCCCGGGTTGCTATCCGACGGCGGTGCTCCTCGCCATCGCCCCCCTTGCCGCTGCGGGACTGGTCGACCAGACGTCCATAGTCGCCGACTGTCTCTCCGGTGTGTCGGGTGCCGGACGGTCGGCAAGGGACGACCTCACATTCGGGGCGATCGCGGAGGGGGTACGTGGCTACGGACTCACCAACCACCGCCATCGGCCGGAGATCGAGATGGGTCTCGAGTTAGCCGGTGTGCCAGAACCCCGTGTCGTTTTCACCCCCCATCTCGTGCCCATGCTCCGTGGGGAACTCGCAACCGTCACAGTTCCCACCGACACCGATGTGGAGACCGCCCGGAGCGTCCTCAAAGAGGCATACGACGCCAGCCCGTTCGTGTCCGTGATCGACACCCCGCCCCAGACCCGCTGGGTGGTGGGATCCAACCAGGCGATGGTGGCCGTATGGGTCGACGAGTGGACCGGTCGCCTCATCTCCCAATGCGGCATCGACAACCTGGTCAAAGGGGCTGCAGGTCAGGCGGTGCAGTGCGCCAACCTCATGTTCGGCCTCCCCGAATCGACCGGTCTCAGCACGGCGGGATGGATGCCATGAGCCAAGGTCACGGACAACCCGATCCGATGAAGACCCGGATTGCCAACTCCATGGGAAAGGCGAGGATCCTGATGGAGGCCCTCCCCTACATCCGCCAGTTCCGGGGCAGGGTGGTGGTGATCAAGTACGGCGGGTCGACCATGGACGACCCGGCCTTCAGCGAAAGTTTTGCCGGCGATGTCGCCCTTCTCTCCACGGTGGGTATCCATCCCGTCATCGTTCATGGGGGTGGCCCACAAATCTCGGCGGCCATGGCGGCCGAAGGAATCGAGAGTGAATGGGTGGACGGACTCCGCGTCACCGACGAGAGGACCATCGAGCTGGTGCAGCGGGTCCTGGTGGGTGACGTCAATGTGGACATCGTCCGCATGCTGGCCGACCAGGGCTGCAGCGCCATCGGGATCTCTGGTGTCGACGCCGGTTTGTTCACCGCCCGCCAAAAAGACGAACGGCTCGGGTTTGTCGGTGAGATCACCGAGGTCCACGGCGACCTCATCCGCAGACTCATCGCAGAGGGTCTGGTCCCCGTAGTGGCACCCGTGGCCCGTGGCGAGGACGGCAATGTATACAACTGCAACGCCGACACCGCCGCGGCCGCCCTCGCCAAGGCGATATCGGCCCAGAAACTCGTCTATCTGACAGATGTCGAGGGCGTCTACCGCGACCCCCAGGACGACACCTCCCGAATCTCGTGGATGGACCTCGACGAACTGCACCAACTCGTGCCCTCCGTCAACGGGGGAATGCGACCCAAACTGGAGTCGGTCATCGACGCTCTCGAGGGTGGGGTCACCCACGCCCACGTCCTCGACGGGAGGGTGCAGCACTCCATCCTCCTCGAGATCTTCACCCCCGAGGGGATCGGCACCATGTTTCAGGGCGGACGGCGCCCATGAACCTCATCGAACGGGAGGCGGTCTCGGTGATGCAGACCTACAACCGTGTCCCCGTGGAATTCGTGTCCGGGGACGGTTCCTGGCTGACAGACAGTGACGGCAAGCGCTATTTGGACTGTCTCACGGGTTTGGCGGTGGTGTCCGTCGGTCATGGCAACCCAAGGGTGGCGGAGGCGGTCGCCCGACAGATGACGACACTCACCCATGTCTCCAACTTGTACTACACCGAGCCAATGGTGGAGCTCGCAGAACGTCTTGGATCCCTGTCTGGCTTGGCCCGCGTCTTCTTCGCCAACGACGGTGCAACCGCCAACGAGGCAGCCATCAAGCTCGCCAGGAGATGGGGTCAGAAGAGACGTGGTGCGGAATGTCACCAGATAGTCTCACTGACGGACTCCTTCCACGGACGAACCCTCGCAACCCTTGCCGCCACCGGTCAGCCCGGAAAGCAGGAGACCTTTCAGCCGCTCCCCCCGGGTTTCGCCCAGGTCACCGCCGGAGACCTACCCGAGTTGGAGGCGGCGATCGGACCGAACACAGCCGCGGTGATGGTCGAGACCACCCAGGGCGAGGGTGGTGTGGTCCCACTCGCCACCGATTATCTTCGCGGGGTCAGGGACCTCTGCGATGAACAGGACATACTTCTCATCGTTGATGACGTCCAGGCCGGCGTGGGACGGACCGGAACCTGGTTCTCCTGGCAACAACTCGGGTTCGAGCCCGACATAGCCACCACCGCCAAGGCACTCGCCAATGGTCTCCCCCTGGGGGTGTCCATGGCCCGTGAGGAGGTAGCGGCGGCATTTGAATCGGGAGACCACGCC
>WHTL01000285.1 GCA_009377735.1 Acidimicrobiia bacterium | reverse complement strand
GGGACTGTTGTGGGCGAGGAGGTGCGGAGCCTGTTGCTCCACGGCGGCGAGATGGCGCCGTGGACCGAGGCCCTTCTCTTTGCCGCACAGCGCGCCGAGTTGGCGGAGGCGGTCATCCGACCTGCTCTGGAGAGGGGGGCCGTGGTCATCTCCGATCGCTCGCTCTATTCGTCGCTCGCCTATCAGGGAGGTGCTCGCGGTCTCGGGATCGACGAGGTGCGCACCGCCAACGTCCTCGGGTTGGGTGCCACACTCCCCGAGTTGGTCGTGGTTCTCGATTTGCCCGTCGACGAGGCGCTCGATCGTCAGGAGTTGGCCGACCGCATCGGGTCGGCAGGACGTCGTATTCAAGAGGATGTTGCCGCCACATACCAACAACTGGCCCGAACCGAACCGGAGAGGATCAAGATCCTCGGGGTGGGCGCGATCGAAGAGACGGTTGAGGCGGTTTACCAACTGGTGGTGGGGGCATGACGCCCTTCGCAGGGCTGATAGCCGACGAGCACATCGTTTCCCTTCTCCGTTCCGAGGCGATGGATCCGGCGGGCGCCTATCTTTTCGTTGGTCCCTCCTCACTCGGCAAGGCAACCATGGCCCGGCACTTTGCTGCTGCGGTTGTGTGTCCCCTCCATGGCGTCCACGAAGACGAGTGTGCGATCTGTGTTCGAAGTCTGCGAGGCTCCCACCCCGATATCGCCGTGGTCAGCCCGGGTGGAACCACCGGGCTCGGTGTTGAGCAAGCCCGTCAGGTGATTGGGCGCGCCTCACTCGCCAAGATCGAGTCGGATTACGCCGTGTTCATTTTCGACGAGGCAGGGACTCTGACCGAGCCGGCCGCCAACGCTCTCCTCAAGACCCTGGAGGAGCCCAACCAGGGGACTGTCTTCGTGCTCGTCGCCGAGAACCTCGACCAATTGCCGCCAACGGTTATAAGCCGCTGCCGCACTATCCACATTGGTCGGCTCCCCACCGAGTCGATCATCGAAGGACTGGTTGATAGGGGAGTGCTACCCGAGAATGCGGAGGCGGCGGCTCTCGCCGCCGGGGGAAGGGTCGGTCTGGCGGTTTCTCTCGCCACCTCGCCCGATCTGGCCGAGTTCCGTAGGAATTGGCTGGGGATCCCTGTAAGACTCACCGGCCGACCTGGGGACGCCCGACGCCTTGCCGAGGAGATGATCGCCTCGCTGCAGCCCATGATCGAGACCACGATCCCCGATGACCTGACCAAGGAGGCCGCCAGGAAGGCGACGAGGTTCGCCGAACGGGCACTGCTGGTGCGGGGTCTGGAGATTTTGGCTTCGTGGTATACCGATGCCGCCTCGGTACAAGTGGGTGGGCCGATGCGAAACAGCGACCTGCCCATCGCATCACTCACGGCCGTCTCCCCAGGGCGCGCCGTCACCGCAGTCGACTGGGTCATGGACGCCGTAGTCGATGTCGGGGGCAATATGCGAACACCGCTCCTCCTCGCCGACCTCTTCACCAGATTGGGCACCGAGGACTGACAGCTGCCGTCAACCCACCCTTCTGCGCGTATTTTTGACGCGTTGGAGCGAGTTTTCACGCGCAGAAGGGTGGGTGGGGAGTCTCAGGTCCGTTCTGCGCGGATTTTTGACGCGTTGGAGCGAGATTCCACGCGCAGAACGGTGGGGTGAGGCTAGGTGTTCTCGACCGTCCGCTTGAGTTTTTGCAGACGGTTGGTCCAGGCGGTATCGACCTGGTCCATCCAGACGGCGACCTGATCCAGGCCCGAGGGGTTGGCCGTGTAGATCGACTCCCTTCCCTGAGCCGTTCGTGTCACCAGACCGGCATCACCCAACAGGGAGAGGTGCTTGGACACGGCCTGACGGCTGATGGGGTAGAGGTCGGCCAGTTCCGTTGGGGTGGCAGACCCCGATTCCGTCAGATGGTTGAAGATGGCGCGTCGGGTGGGATCGGAGAGGGCGGCGAAGATTCGCTGCGTTTGCTCGGTCACGCCGCCAATTGCATATGGACCGACATTTGCCATGGGTTCGTCTGGTTGGTGGGGGCCACGATTATCCGATACTCGAGGAGCCGTTCCACCACCGTCACCTTGCTCCCTTGATCCGTGGGCTCTACCACGATCTCTACCTGGGAAGGGAGCCCTTCCCGATGACGCCAAGACCACACGATGCGACGGTCGCTGTCGGTTTCATCGACTTCTTCGACCGTTCCGATCATTTCGTCGTCCCCAAAGTCGAGACGCCCTCCCGGTCGGGCGTCGATGGCGATCACGTCGCCCATCCACTCCGATGCGAGTTCGCCATTGACAATCGCCTCCCACACCTCGTCGGGTTCGGCGTCGATATCGATCGTGCTGGTCATCTCGGGACCCGAGTCCTGCATGGCAACTCCTCTTCGTCGTTCAGATCTAACACGCAACTTAGCAGTTGCGGGTCGGTTATGGTACGTAGTGAAAGCGCAATGAAAAGGTTGCGCATGTTCGACGAATCAGAAGGAGGACACAAACATGCTGGTACCGACCGTGGTTGAGAGCACATCAAGGGGCGAACGCGCCTTTGACATCTATTCCCGCCTGCTGGCACATCGCATCGTGTTCCTAGGACGGCCGGTCGATGACGAGGTTGCCAACCTGGTGGTGGCGCAGATGCTACATCTCGCCTCCGAAGACCAGGAGAAGACAATCCAGCTCTACATCAACAGCCCCGGTGGCTCCGGTGACGGGATGATGGCCATCATCGACACCATGCAACACGTGAGTGCCCCCGTGGCGACCACCTGCATCGGGCTCGCCGCCTCGGCTGGGGCCAATATCCTCGCTGCCGGTGAGCCTGGCCAACGATCGACACTTCCGCATGGGCGGATTCTGCTCCACCAGCCCCACAACTTCGGTGGTGGCATCCAGGGACAAGTGACGGACATCGAGATCCACGCCTCCGAGATGGTGCGACAGAAGGATATGACGATCGAGTTTCTGGCCAAGGCAACCGGCAACGACATCGACACCATCCGCGCCGACATCGAGCGGGACCGCTGGTTCACACCGCAGGAGGCGGTGGACTACGGCATTGTCGACCGAATCACCGACTCAGCCGACTTCATAGCCCACCCGTAACCAACCGAGCATTGCGGTCGTCCGCGATATTCTGGGATGAAGCTAGAGGGCAGAAAGATGGCGGACCACCTTATCGCGGACTATTTCGAGGATAAGCCCCAGTCTCATCAGGTCTTCATGGCCGTGAAGAGCCAGATCGAGAGACAGGGGCCGTCTCAGATCGATGTGAAGTCTCAGATCTCCCTTGGTGTCAACCGGAAGTTTGCCTGGTTCTGGCTCTACAACGTGACCAAGAAGAATCCCAGCGGAATCCTCCACCTCATGTTGGCCCTCGACCATCAGGTTGACGATCCCAAGATTCGCGACATCTCTCAGGTCGGGAAGGGGCGTTGGAACCATCAGATCGTGATCCGCACCCTGGAGGACGCCGAGAGCGAGTGGCTCGGTGACCTGATCGCACAGGCACACGCCTACGGCAGCGCGGAGCCACGCGGGGGAGGCGGCCGATAGGGCCGGGCGTCTATGTCCTGTTCGTGGACGCTCCCGTTGTCGTCGAGGAACCACTCGAAGGGCTCGAAGAAGATAGCCCGGTAGGTGCCTCCGACGGGATCGGAGCCCAAATCTCGAATAGCTATTGGCCAGATTTTCACCCCACGCACTAGATAACTTTTGCTATCGTTGTGTGTAGGTTGAGGCACACTGCCAATACCCGCATATTGCTTATCCCGTAGGGGCGGGAGCGGGCTTGCCCTCCGCGGGGATGACGGCACGATTGTTCGCCGAGGGAGGGGCGAGACGGGGTTCGCTGAGGAAAGTAGGAGGAGAGGCGAACCACAATGCCAGGAAGACACCGGGTCCTCACCGTCGTTACGGTGATTGCCCTTTTTGCTGCCACGCTAGCTCCGGCCGCCGCCCAGGAGGAACCTGCACCGTCCGAACCGTCAACCGCCACAAGCAGTCCGGCCGCCACCGTCATCTCGGCGACCCGCCATGATACCTCCGCGCCGCTGCGTGACATGGTCCGGCCGTTGACCGAGACACCGGAAGCAGTCGAGCCGGTAGAGATGCCGCTGTTGTTGCCCGATCAGGTCATGGAGAGGGCACGTCGGAGAGCTCAACCGATCGTCGAGGACCCGCTGCGACAGGAGGCACCGGGACAGGTGGCGACACCGGATCCGATCGTCAACTTCGAGGGTCAGTCCGACGACGACAACGACGCCACGCCGGGTGCGTTCCGTCTGGTTCCACCAGACACCGAGGGCGACGTGGGCCCGAACCACTACGTCCAGATGATCAACATCATCACCGAGATCTACGACAAGCAGGGCAACTCCATGCTGGGCCCATTTGCGAACATCGACCTGTTCTCCGGGTTCGGCGGTGCGTGTGAGACCGAGAATAACGGCGACCCGATAGCCCTCTACGACCAGTTCGCCGACCGCTGGATGCTTTCGCAGTTCGCCATCGAGCAGGGGATCCAATGCGTTGCCGTCTCCACAACCGGTGATCCGACCGGTTCCTACCACCGTTACGCGTTTAAGGTAGCACCGACCGGCAATGACTACCCGAAGATGGGGGTTTGGCCAGACGGCTATTACCTGACCTTCAACGAGTTCAATGCCAGCGGCGATTACGTTCAGGCGGTTGCCTGTGCCTTCGAGAGCGACGAGATGCTTCAGGGCAATCCCGCCCAACAAGTCTGCTTTGGTAATCCGGCGTCCGGTGGGGACACTTTCTTTAGCCTGCAACCCGCCCACCTCGAGGGGCTCACCCCACCCCCTGAAGGAACGCCCAACCCGTTCATCATGGCCTTCGACGACGAGGTCTGGGGCGCCAGCCCCGACCCGAGCCAGGACTTCTACAAGATGTGGCACTTCTCCGTCGATTGGGTCACTCCCGCCAATTCGACATTCACCGGACCCATCGACGTCCCCACCGAGGAGTTCGACGCCGAGTTCTGCAACTTCTCCCGCAACTGCATCGGCCAACCTGGCACGGCCACCAACCTCGATGTACTGGGCCAGTTCACCATGTACCGCGCCGTCTACCGTAGCTTCGACGATGCTCATCCCGACGGCGCCCACCAGGAGCTGTGGGTCAACCACTCGGTGGACCTCGATGGCGACAGCCTCGCCGGTATCCGTTGGACCGAGATCCGCAGCCCCGCCACCACGCCGGTGCTCCACCAGACCGGCACCTGGGGACCCGCTGACGGGGAGAACCGTTG
>WHTL01000389.1 GCA_009377735.1 Acidimicrobiia bacterium | reverse complement strand
CGGCGCTACGAGGTCGACGATGAGACGTTGGCGCTGCGCCGGGTTGATGCCACCGATTCAGAGATGATGAAGGAGCTCTTCGAGGAGATTGTCGAGGTTTGGGGCGGCTTCCACATGGTTGCCTCTCTGGTGGGCGGATGGGCCGGGGGTCGTGACGTCGAGGAAACCGATGCGGTGCGTTGGGAGAGGATGCTCGATCTCAACCTGCGGTCAGCCATCCATACGGTGGGTCCTGCAGTTCCCCATCTGCGCAAGCAGGGCTGGGGTCGGATACTGGTGGTTGGGAGCAGGGCGGTCGACGATGCGCCACCGGGTCAGGCAGCATTCAATGTCGCCAAGGCAGGAGTCACGGCACTGGCGCGCACCCTCGCCTCCGAGCTGGAGGGCACTGGGGTCACGGCCAATGTCCTGGCTCCGTCGGTGATTGACACCCCTGCGACCCGAAGCGCTCTCCCCTATGCCGACTATGTCGACTGGCCTACGCCCGAGGAAATCGCCAGTGTGGCCGATTTCGTCCTCTCGGAGCATTCCGACGTGATGAATGGTGCCGTCATCCCCGTCTACGGCCGGGCTTGACCAGCGGGGGGCTCGCCAAGCGGATAGAACTCCGTCGTCACACCGCAAACGACGGTGATGTGCTGACGGACGAAGGCATCACAGCTGCAATAGCCATCGGGCGGCGCCTCGATGCCCGGTACACGCTTGTCGCATCGTCTGGTGCACAGCGCTCCACCCAGACCGCGGCCTGCATCCTCGCGGCTGTGAGCAGCGAGGTGCCCCTGGGTGTGATCGTCGAGCCGGCGTTGCGATCCGACGTGGAAGACCGTTGGAGGGCGGCGTACCAGAAGGCGGGGGCGGGTGATCTGGCGTTCCTCGAGTCTGCCGACCCCGAACTCGTAGCCGACGATTCCGCCCGACTCGCAGTGGGTCTCGAGAACCTCTTCAACCGTCTCCCCGAAAATGGGAGGGCACTGGCGATAGGTCACTCACCGACCAACGAGGCCGCGGTACTCGGGTTGACCGGGGAGATGGTGGCCCCGCTGGGCAAGGGCGAGGGAGTCCTGATCACCATGGTGGGCGACGGCTACACCGTGGAACCCGCTCTCTAGGCCCCACCGAAGAGCAACTCGACGTAGTTGCGAAAGTGGCGGTATTGGGCCGCGGTCACCTCAGGCTCTTTGAGAGTGCGCGAAACGATGAATGCTCCTTCGCCAACGACGGTGAAGGCGTCGGCGAGGCTTTCGAGGTCGACATCGAGACGTGGTGGATGCCGCTCGGCCACTTCGACGAGATGCCCTTCAAGACGTTTTCTCCAGGTACGCATCGTATGGTCGACAATCCCCATCGTCCGGTCGCTGAATAGACCAGACTCGTAGACATACGATGCCATGAGGCAGCCCGGGTAGTGCTCGGAGAGCTCTTCGAACATTTCCTGATAAAGACCAAGGAAGACCAGCAGCCTCTGCAGGGGATCTCGGGCAAGGGTTTCGGCCCTATTCATCATTCGGTCGAATGGGCACGGGTTGCTGTAACATACCGACCGATCGGTTTTAGGAGTAGCTAAGAGAGAAGGAAAGGAGGAAGCAAGATGACGACGGCAAACAGCGTCGATACGAAGAGAGCCGAGGACTTCGCCGGACGGCTCGTCGACATTCTCAACGATGGCGCTCTCACCCTGATGATCTCGATCGGTCACCGGACCGGTCTCTTCGACGTTATGGCAGACGCCCAGCCGAGGACGGTTGCCCAGCTGGCAAACGATGCCGGCCTCAATGAGCGTTACGTCAAGGAGTGGCTCGGGGCTGTGACGGTAGGTGGAATCGTCGAGCAGGACGGTGTCACCTACACCCTCCCGCTCGAGCATGCCAAGTCTCTCAGTCGGTCCACACCACTGGAAAACATGGGCGTGTTCGCACAGTACATTCCGATACTGGGGGCTGTGGAGGACGACATAGTCGAGTCCTTCCGCAATGGCGGTGGTGTCCCCTATGAGCGTTTCCCGCGGTACCATGAGGTGATGGAGGAGGACAGCGGCCAGTCGGTCCTCCCGGCTTTGGACGAGTACATCCTCCCCTCGTCCCGGGTCTCAAAGACCGGCTCACTGAGGGGATCCACGTCGCCGACGTGGGGTGCGGGCGGGGGCGTGCCCTGATCCAGTTGGCCAGCACCTACCCTGCCAGCACTTTCGTGGGGTACGACTTCTCGGATGAGGCGATTTCATTCGCTCGTCTCCTGGCCGAAGAGGCAGGGCTGGAGAACGTGACATTCGAGGTGCGGGATGCCGCCCGTCTCGACGAGTTCGTTCCCGAGGGGACCTTCGACCTGGTGACGACCTTCGACGCGGTGCACGATCAGGCGGAGCCCGCCAGAATGCTCGCCGCCATCTACCAGATCCTCTCCCGCGACGGTGTGTATTTGGCTCAGGACATCGACTCCTCGGGCACCCACCTGGGTGATGTCGATCATGTTCTGGGGCCGACACTCTACGCGGTATCGACGATGCACTGCATGACCGTCTCGCTAGCGCAGGGCGGAACCGGGTTGGGGACCATGTGGGGCAAAGATATGGCCGTCGAGTACTTCAACAAGGCCGGCTTCGGCGAAGTGGAAGTGCACACCCTCGACCACGACCCCCAGAACGCCTACTACATCAACCGAAAGTAGGCCCACAACCGAGAGAACCGTTCTCGTCCACCGTTCGTAATGAGGGGTGAGTGAGGGACACAGAACCCGACGCGGACGAGGAGAAGAACGAAAATGAAACGAAGCACCGGCTGTGCCTTGGCCATAACCATGCTGATGGTCACTGCGTGTGGTGGCGGGACCGACGAGGGTGCCGACGCAACTACCGCGACCACTATCGAGGAGCCCGCCCCCACCACAGCCGGTGCCGCCGCCGAGACCAGTGCCGCGCCGGAGACCGTGGCGCCAACCACCATGGCACCGACGACCGAGGAGGGCACGGACGACCCCTACGATTACGGACCGTCGGAATCCGATACCACCAAGGCATCTGCTACCACCGCTCCCACAGCGGGTGGCGGCGGTGGCGACACGGTGGTGGTTTCCGAGACCGATCTGGGTAGCTTCCTGACTACGGCCGACGGATGGTCCCTCTACCTCTTCACCATGGACGAGCAGGGCGAGAGCACCTGCTACGACGACTGCGAGGCGAACTGGCCCCCACTGACCGGCGAGTTCACCGCCGGGGACGGCGT
>WHTL01000120.1 GCA_009377735.1 Acidimicrobiia bacterium | reverse complement strand
TGGAACCGAGAGCGCTCACCACAACCACCGACGAGACCGTGAGCCTGCGGGATCTACGCCACTGGGCTGGGCTCACCCAGCTGGAAGTCGCCCACCACCTCGGATTCGCCACCGAACGCAGCTACCGCCTCATCGAAGAAGGAGCAAAACAACCCGAAGACCCCCACGTATCAGCCCTGGCCCCAAGGCGCCCTTCGCCGACTCTGTCTTCGCAGTCGCCGATAAGTGGCCAGCCGAGTCGAGGGTTCTGATCGCCCTATCGCACTCTGTGACGCGATGGACGCGCGATGTTTTCGCCTCACGGAGTCGACGACGCCTCGGCGCGGAGGAATCGGTAGCCCATCCCTGGTTCGGTGATGAAGTAGATCGGCTGGCTTGGGTTGGGTTCGAGCTTGTGACGAATCTGGCCCATGAAGACTCTGAGGTAGTTGGTCTCGACTTCGTACGCGGGTCCCCATACTTCCTTGAGCATTTGCACCTGGGAGACAAGCTTTCCTTCGTTCCGGACCAGCATCTCGACCACTGCCCATTCGGTCGGCGTCAGTCTGATCTCGGTTCCATCTGGGCGCTGCACGGTCTTGGCGGAGAGGTCAATGACGAAGTTGGGGGTCGTGACCACGGGCTGTTCTGTGGAAGGTGGCGCGGCGCGGCGGAGAGCGGCCCTAAGCCGAGCGAGAAGCTCGCCCATGCCGAACGGCTTGGTGACGTAGTCGTCGGCGCCACTGTCGAGAGCCGAGATCTTTTCGGCCTCGTGCTCGCGGACGGTGAGAACGATGATGGGCACCGTGGTCCAGCCACGCAGCCCGTCGATGACCTCGATCCCGTCGATCCCGGGGAGACCGAGGTCGAGGATGATCGCATCTGGACGGCGTTGGGATGCTTGCATGAGTGCTTCTTCGCCGGTTGATGCGGTATCGACTTCGTAGCCGAGAGCCTTGAGGTTGACAGAGAGCGCTCGAACGATCTGAGGTTCGTCGTCGACGACCAGAACCCGCTGTCTATCTGTCATCGATCGCTTTCGGAAGAGGGCGGACGTCATCGTTGGTTTGTGCGGCTCGCGCCGGTTTCAGGCCGATGACCATTGAGGTACCTCCTCCGGGAGTATCTTCGATGAGGAGTTCGTTGCCCATGGCGTCGAGGAAACCTCTCGATATGGCGAGGCCGAGGCCCACTCCTTCTCGGGGTTGGGTATCGCTGAGCCGCTGGAAGGGCTGGAACATCTCGTCGCGGCGGTCATGGGGGATCCCTGGGCCCCGGTCGGTGATCCGCAGGTCGATTCTCCCGCTCACCAGTCCAGCCGACACGGTGACGGGAGTCCCAGGGGGTGACCACCTGACCGCGTTCTCCACGAGGTTGGCGATCACGCGCTCAATCAGGGTGGGATCGGTCTGCACCTGGGGAAGGTCCTCGGCCACTTCCACGTCCACCTGCTCCGCGACGGGTCCCAGACCGGCGAGTGCTGCGTTTACCACCTGTTCGAGGCTGACCTCCTGGAAGAACACATGCACCCCGCCCGTTTGGACGCGGCTTGCGTCGAGAAGTTGTCCAACCAGCCGGTTGAGCCGCTCGGCCTCATCTCGGATCGTGGTCAGGAAGGCGTGCGTCTGCTCGGGTGACCAGGCGACCCCGGTTTCGAGGAGGCTGGTGACCGACGCCTTGATGGTCGCTAGCGGCGTCCTCAGGTCATGGGAGACCGCCCCGAGGAGTGCGGTGCGAAGCCGGTCGGTCTCGACCATCGCCTCTGCTCTCTTCGCCTCCGCTTCGAGGGCCTCTCGCTCCACGGCTTTGCGGATCTGCGCAGCGAAAGCTCTCAGCACGCGGCGATCGTCTGCGGTTAGCTTCCCGTCGCGCAAGACCAAAACTGTGTCATCGGTCAGTTCTATCGACTCTGTCGCTTGATCGGGAGTCGATAGGTACTCCTCCCCGGCCCGAGCCAGGGTCTCCCATCCCTCGTCGGTGCGGCGGCGGATGGCTGCGGCTCGGAGAGCGAAGGCTTCCCGGATGCTGTGGATCAACCCTTCGGCAGCGACCCCGAACACCGGATGGGTTTGTGACGCCATGGCGGCCAGGGCCTCTGCCTGAGCCCGGGCTTTGTGGGCTTCTGTGCTTCTGCGGGTGGACATGCCGACGAGGATGCCGACCGTGACTGCAACGATCACGAAGCTGACCAGCGAGAAGAGGTTGGCGGGATCGGCGATGGTCCAGGTGCGGACCGGGGGGGTGAAGAACCAGTTGGCCATGAGGAATCCGGCGACGGCAGCAGCAACAGCGGGCCAGATTCCGCCGATGGCCGCAATGATGAGGGCAGCGACCAAGTAGATGAGGAGGATGTTGTGCAGGGCGAGGTCGGTGCCGATGCTCAGGAGCAGCCAGGTGAGGAGCGGTAGTCCGCCTAACGCCATGACCCAGGCAATCAGCTGGCGTCGCAGGCTAATCGACGCGCCCACGTGGGCTCGTCTTCGGCTTCGGGGTCGGCGAGGCCCTTCATAAGAGATGATGTGTACGTCGAGCGCCCCGGACTCCCGGATGATTTTGTCGATCGGAGAACCTTGTAGCCACTCTTCGAGCCGAGATCTTCGCGAAGCTCCTACGACGAGTTGGGTGGCGTTCTCGCCCTTGGCGAAGGCCAACAGTGCCACACCCACGTCGTCACCGACGACCTCGTAGTAGCGGCCGCCCAACTGTTCGAGCAGGTCCTTCTGTTCTGCCAGCTCGGGGGGGTCCTCGGCGGCGAGGCCGTGAGTGGGACGGATGAATACTCCGGCGAGCTCTGCTCTCGCTCTCATTGCCATGCGGGCTGCTCTTCGGATTAGCGTATCGCCCCCAGGTGCACCCGCGATGGCCACCACCACGCGTTCTTTGGTTTCCCACAACTCGGCGATGCCGTGTATCTCCCGGTACCTGGCCAAGGCCTCGTCAACTCGGTCGGCGGTCCAGGAGAGAGCGAGTTCACGGAGGGCGTCGAGGTTGCCGGGACGGAAGTAGTTGGCCAATGCGGCGTCGATTCGCTCCGGTGGATAGATCTTGCCGGCGGCCATTCGTTCGGTGATCCCTTCCTGCGTTAGGTCCACAAGCTCGATCTGGTTGGCGCGTCTCACCATCTCGTCCGGGATGGTCTCCCGTTGGGTGACCCCGGTGATGTCGTAGATGACGTCATTGAGCGATTCGAGATGCTGGATGTTGAGCGTGGTGAGGACGTCGATTCCGGCTTCGAGGATCAATTCCACGTCCTGCCATCGCTTGTCATGACGGGAGCCGGGGACGTTGGTGTGAGCGAGTTCGTCGATCAGAGCCACCTCGGGTTGCCGCTGGAGGACTGCCTCAAGGTCCATCTCGTCGAAGGTGGAGCCGCGGTGGTTGAGCTGGGCTCTTGGGGTCACCTCGAGGTCACCGATGAGGGCGATGGTGTCGCGACGACCGTGTGGTTCGACGAACCCGATCGCCACGTCGTGTTCTTCGCTTTGCAGCCGGTGGCCCTCTTCCAGCATGGCGTAGGTCTTGCCTACGCCGGGGGCGGCTCCGAGGAAAACTCTGAGCCTTCCTTTCTTGGCCAATGCTCATCTCCTGTCGTGCATATTCACGATATGACAAGTTAGCTACGTGGACATGGGTGTGGGCGATTCACATGTCGTCGAGCGCCAGATTCAGAGCCAGCACGTTGATCGACGGGTCAGAGCGGTAGCCCACTGGGAGTGATGTCCGTTGCGCCTCGATGATTGCCAACACCCGATCGAGTGAAATCGCTCGCTCGGCGGCGACCCGTGGCGCCTGAAGGCGGGCGTTGGCGACCGAGATATCGGGATCGAGACCTGACGCCGAGGCCGTGACCGCGTCAACGGGGACCTGGGTGCCGGGCCCGAGCCCATTCGCCTGCCGGTACGACTCGGCTCTCTTTGCGATCTTCTCCAAGAGCTCTGGGTGGTTTGGACCATAGTTGGTGGCACCGGAGAGGCGAGGGTCGTAGTCCACTGCCGAGGGGCGGGAATGGAAGTAGCCGCGGCCGGCGAAGGGCTGGCCCAGCAGCCTCGACCCGACCGGCTCGCCGTCGTCTTCGATCAGGGAGCCGTCGGCCCGCCATTCGAATATGCCCTGAGCGAGAACGGTCACCGTTCCGGTGTACGCCGCGCCGCAGACGACGGTCATCACCAGAAGCATCCGAAGCGCCGGGAAGAGTTGGAGTCTCATCAAACCACCCCTAACCCGGTCAGCAACAGGTCGATCAGCTTGATTCCGACGAATGGCACCACCAGACCGCCGACACCGAACACTGTGACGTTGCGATGGAGCATGGCCGGGGTGGAGACGGGCCGGAAGCGGACACCACGAAGGGCAACGGGGATGAGGGCGACAATCACCATCGCGTTGAAGATGACGGCGGAGAGGATGGCCGACTCCGGGCTCTCAAGATGCATGAGGTTGAGCCGATCGAGCGCCGGGATCACGGCAGCGAACATTGCCGGGATGATGGCGAAGTATTTGGCGACATCGTTGGCGATCGAGAAGGTAGTCAATGCGCCCCGAGTGATAAGCAACTGCTTTCCGATCTCTACGATCTCGATTAGCTTTGTCGGGTTGGAGTCGAGGTCGACCATATTCCCTGCTTCTTTGGCAGCCTGGGTGCCGGTGTTCATCGCCACTCCCACGTCGGCTTGTGCGAGGGCGGGAGCATCGTTGGTGCCGTCCCCGGTCATCGCCACCAAACGACCACCGGCCTGCTCGCGACGGATCAACTCCATCTTGTCTTCGGGGGTGGCTTCGGCGAGGTAATCGTCGACGCCGGCTTCCTCTGCGATGGCGGCGGCGGTGAGAGGGTTGTCGCCGGTAATCATTACCGTGCGGATCCCAAGCCGCCGCAGCTGTTCGAACCGTTCGACCATCCCCTTCTTGACAACGTCCCTGAGGACGATCGTTCCCATCACGCGGGAACCTTCGGCTACGAGGAGTGGGGTCGCGCCTTCCGCAGCAGTACGAGAGACCGTCTTAGCCACCTCGTCGGGGACACCGCCGCTCTGTTCCTCCACCCAGCGGGTCACCGCGTCTGCGGCGCCCTTGCGGATCCGCCGACCCTCGATGTCGACTCCGCTCATCCGGCTCTGGGCGGTGAAGGGCACCAAGGTGGCGCCGCCCAATTCCCTGCCCCTTAACCCGAACCGCTCTTTGGCCAACACAACGATTGAGCGACCCTCCGGAGTCTCGTCCGCCAGGCTGGCGAGCTGCGCGGCCTCGGCCAGTTCCTTCTCGGTGACCTCCGGCGCGGTCTCGAACTGTCGGGCTTGACGGTCTCCCAGGGTGATGGTGCCGGTCTTGTCGAGGAGGAGGGTGGAGCAGTCTCCCGCCGCCTCCACCGCGCGTCCGCTCATCGCCAAGACGTTGGCCTGAATGAGCCGGTCCATGCCAGCGATGCCAATCGAGGAGAGGAGGGCGCCAATGGTGGTAGGGATCAGAGTCACCAACAGAGCGACCAGGACTAGAACCCGCTGCTCCGCCTCAGAGTAGATGGCGAACGGCTGAAGAGACAGGGTGACTAGCAGGAAGATGATAGAGAGCCCTGCGAGCAGGATGTTGAGGGCCACCTCGTTGGGGGTCTTCTGGCGTTCCGCCCCCTCAACAAGGGAGATCATCCGGTCGAGAAAGGTCTCTCCGGGCTGGGCGGTGATCCGGACCACGATCTCGTCGGAGAGCACCCTAGTGCCCCCGGTGACGGCCGACCGGTCCCCACCCGACTCACGGATCACCGGGGCGGACTCCCCGGTGACGGCCGACTCGTCCACCGACGCCACCCCCTCGATCACCTCCCCGTCACCGGGGATGACCTCTCCTGACGAGATCACGACCACATCATCGATCCGCAGCGAGGAGGCAGGGACCACTTCGACGTTACCGTCCGGTCGGCAAAGGTTGGCGACCGTCTCGGAACGAGCCTGGCGAAGCGAGTCGGCCTGCGCCTTGCCGCGACCCTCTGCCATGGCTTCGGCGAAGTTGGCGAAGAGGACCGTGAACCAGAGCCACGCAACCACTTGCCCTCCGAAACCAGGGGCGGTTTCCAGGTTGCTGAGCCAGAGGACCGTGGCGAACACAGCTCCGACCTCCACCACGAAGATCACCGGGTTCTTTGCAAGATGGCGCGGATCGAGCTTGCGTATGGCATCTAGCGTCGCCCGGCGAATGATCGATGGGTCGAACATCCTTGTTGATCCTCGGGTCATGGCTTGTCCTCCATCAGCCCAGCGCCTCGGCGACCGGGCCTAGGGATAGGAGGGGGAAGAAGGTGAGACCGGCCACGATCGCGATCACCGCCAGGAGCAGACCCACAAAGAGCGGGCTGTCTGTGGGAAAGGAGCCCTCGGTGGCAAGCGTTGCCTGTTTTCTTGCGAGAGAACCGGCGATGGCGACCACCGGGATGATAAGAAAGAATCTGCCTACCAGCATCGCCAGTGCTTGAGTCAGGTTGAAGAAGGGGATGTTTGACGAGAGACCGGCAAAGGCCGATCCGTTGTTGTTGGCCGGAGACGCCACCCCGTAGAGGATCTCGGCCAACCCCCAAGCACCCGGATTGGTGCGGGCCTCCAACGCCTCGGGGAGAAGGACCGCGACACCAGCGATCCCCAGCACCATCATCGGCATCGCCAAGAGAAACCCACCGGAGAACACCCGCTTCTGTCCCGACGAGTCGGTCACCCGTGGGGAGATGGCCGCCTTCCTGGTGCGAGCACTGAACCTTTCCGCTTCGGGACCCGAGTTCACCGACACCGGCGGGCACGTGTTCGAGGAGGACATCTCGAAACTCGCCGAAGCGGGTATCACTCGTGGTTGTAACCCGCCGGAGAACACTCGGTTCTGTCCCGACGAGTCGGTCACCAGAGGGGAGATGGCTGCCTTCCTGGTGCGAGCATTGGACCTGACCGCTTCGGGACCCGAGTTCACCGATACCGGGAACAGCGTCTTCAAAGAAGACATCTCCAAACTCGCCGAAGCCGGAATCACCAGGGGATGCAACCCACCGGACAACACTCGGTTCTGTCCCGACGAGTCGGTCTCCCGAGGTCAGATGGCCGCCTTCTTGCGCCGCGCCCTCCAAGACGACACCAACCCACCACCACCACCGGGCGACAAGGGGATCATCTATGGGCATTGGGATGGGCTTGGTGGAGAGGCCTACCGTTACGATCTCGATGCAGATAATCCTCAATGGGAGGAGTTTCTCGGAGGTCGAACGGAGCACAGCGACGTGGTCGCCTCCACCAGTGAGTGGGTTGGTGCCGGTGAGGGTGCTTGGATCGAGGAAAACCCGGTCACCTTCTACGATCTGGACACCCAAACCGAGAACCAGACCGTTATCTGGCCCGAATCCGGGGACGATCCCGAACGAATGATCAAGATCGAAGGTCTGGCGGTCTCCAATGACGGTCAGCTTCTTGCCGGGATAGTGACAGAGGGCACAGCCGACCCCCAGCTCGAAGTAGTCAACCGCTCGAATTCCCGGATCATCGGTGGAGGTTTCGACACCAACACCGGCATTCCCGGGGTCACCGCGATGGAATGGACCAACAACCGTGATCTCATCATCGCCGGCACCGGACTGGACGACAACCAGAACGAGGTGCCCGTCATCGGTGTCGTTCCCGCCGACAAGATCAACGGTGATCAGCCCTACGAACAGGTAGGAAAGGTCTACATTGCCCTCACCAACACCGGAGCGGGAGCGGTCCAATGGGTCGCACTCTCCCAGGACGGCTCCCAGATCGCGTTTGTGGAACGAGGCAACATCTGGGTTGCCGAATTCCACCCCGGAGCCAAACCCCACCAGCTCACCACGGGGTTTTGGGCCGGTGGCGGTGATCCCGGTTGGACCGCCCAGTTCTCCCCTGATGAGTCGCAGTTGGCGGTGGCCAACCAGATCCACCAACAGTTCATCATCCCCAACCACCGGAGCCAACCGATCAACCTGGAACTCGCTGAGAACGAGGAGAAATACCAGGTCGGTGACACCCTGGTCAACTACATCAACGCCTGGTTGCCGTGACATCGTGCGCCCACAGACGATTACCACATTCACTATTCCAGAATCGAAAACGACAGGTTCTGCAGCGGTCGTAGGGGTTACCTCTGGTCTGCTCTCATTCGGACCCAGCTCCTCTAGTCTCTTGATATGTCTACCGGACGGCCTCGGCCAGGGTATAGGTCGATCACACCCCGCGTTTTCGTTGACGATGTCTACAAACTCGTGGCATTCCTGCGGTCCGTGTTCGATGCGAGTGGAGACGTACCGAGCGGTCGACCGGCCGAGATTCGGATCGGGGACTCCCTGATTCAGGTTGCATCTACCGGGGAGCGCAGTGCATTCCCAGCTTTCCTCTACGTCTACGTCGATGACGCCGACCGCATATTCCAACGGGCACTCGCAGAAGGGGCAAACGTGATTGAAGAGCCAAGCGATACGCCATACGGGGATCGACGGGCCATGGTGAGTGACTCGTTCGGAAATGTGTACCAGATCGCTCACGTAATCAGGGATTAGCCCCCACAGCCAGGGACAGGCATGCCCGCCGGGTGGAACAGATGGCCGGCGTGGTGATGGTGGGATAGGAGCGCTGTTCGTGACCGGGTATTGGCAGACCATCTTCCCTTGCAGAGGGCGTTCGCCCGACTGGGCTGGCCACCAATATCGGTCTGAACCCCAAGGTGCGCCAGTCCGGTGACAATCCCGCCAGTCACGGTCGCATCAGCAAAGCGGGCCGTTCCCAAGTTCGGGGGATGCTGGTGGAGGCCGCCTGGGTGGCGTCACGAGCGCCGGGGCCGCTGCGAGCGTTCTATCGGCGGATCAAGAACCGTCGCGGCTTCCAGATAGCGGTAGTGGCCACCGCCCGTAAGATGACCGTGCTCTGCTGGCATCTCGTCACCAAAGACGAGGACTACGCCTTCGTCCGTCCCAGCCTCAACACCCGCAAGCGACGCAACCTCGAGCTCAGCGCCGGGAATCCGCCACAGGTAGCGAAACGTGGCGTCGCCTACGACTACAACAACAAGGACCACCGCCGACACGAACGCGAACTCGTCGAACACGCCGAACGTGCCTACGAAGTGACTGTCGCCCACTGGCAGCCGAAAAAACCGGTCTCTGGGGGTTGACGATTACATCCGTCGTGTATTCTGATAAATTCTTCGCATGCGCGCCGATCGGTTGGTCTCGATAGTGCTGCTGCTGCGTCAGCGCGGTCGACAGACTGCGGCCACGCTCGCCCGCGAGCTGGAGGTATCCACCCGCACCGTGCTCCGAGACATCGAGGCGCTGTCCGCGGCCGGCGTCCCGGTCTACGCCGAACGCGGCCGGCACGGCGGTTTCGCGTTGTTGCCCGGTTTCCGGACCGAGCTCACCGGACTGAACCACGACGAGGCCCTTGCCTTGCTGACCGCGGGATCGGGGCGCGGCGAGCAGGTATTCGGCCTCGGCTCGGCGCTCGCTTCGGCCATGCGCAAGGTGGTCGACGCGCTGCCTGAAAGCCACCGGGCCACCGCCAGCGACGCGGCCCAGCGATTTCTCGTCGACCCGGAGACCGACCTGCTCTCACGCCGGCTGGTCACTGAGGAGGTACCCGACACCACAATGATCGAGGTCCGGCGCGCGGTGCTCGCCGGACACAAGCTGCGCATCCACTACGCGGCCACGGGCCAGACACCACAGTGGCGCAGGTGGACCCGATCGGCCTGGTCACCGTACGCGACCGGGCCTACTTGCTGGCCACGAGATCTGGCGCGGACCGCACCTACCGGCTGTCGCGGGTGTTGGCCGCCGAGGAACTCCCCGAACCGGCACAGCGACCAAACCGGGTCGATCTGGACCGGATCTGGCGGGAACGCTCCGCGCAGTTTCTCTCCGGCGGCGACCACATCACCGTGCTGGTAAGGGTGAACCCGGCGCGGCGGGAGGACCTGCTGGACACCGCGCTGGCCGTCCGCGCAGAAGAACCCGACGCAGACGGCTGGCTGCGGCTGGAGGTGACCTTCCAAGATTCACGACACGCCGAATGGGCGCTGTGGCAGCTCAGTACGGACGCGGAAGCCCTGGCCCCGCAGTCGTTGCGCACCTCCCTACGCAACCGCGCCGCCGCGATTGCCACTTGCTACGGAGACTCATCCGATGACCTCCAAGCCGTCTGGGGCGTCGAACATCACCAACGCTGGATCACCGACACCACCGCCCGTCCCGGCCACGAGCCCGAACCGGCAATGAGGCCGGCCGGCCCGGAGGACCAGCCGACCACCGTCCCCGTCGAAGTGCGATGCGCCGACGCCTACCAGCGGCTCGGTGCGCTCGAACGCGACGACCGAGACCTCCACACCGGCATCGGTCGCTGACACTTCGTCGGAGAGTTCGTCGCGGTCAGCGCGACAAAGTCTCCGAACAATG
>WHTL01000194.1 GCA_009377735.1 Acidimicrobiia bacterium | reverse complement strand
TCTGCGCCACCCACAACCTCCTCAAGCTCCACCGTCACCGACCAGCCCCCAACATGTGAGGAAGCGCGCCCAATCTTGACCCTCACCCCGAACTCTGCCCCGACCTACCCGTCACACCCCGAGACAAAGCGCAACAGCCTCGATAGGGCGAAAAAATCCGCGCAGAACGGCTGGAGGTCCCGGTCCTCGTTCTGTGCGGATTTTTGACGCGTTGAGGCGAGATTTTACGCACAGAAGGGTGGAGGGGGCACAAGGGGATTGATCTTGGTCGGAACTACGTGCAGGTTAGGGATATGTCAATCGATGCCATTATCAACGAGGTCGCTAGGAGCAATCGGTACATCATTGATCGGGCAAACGTCCTGGCAGCGGGTGGCAACGATCACCTCATTGCTCGAAGGGTAAGAATGGGTTGGTGGGAACAGATCCACTCCGGCGTCTACCAGGTGGGTATTCGCCCTATGCAGTGGACCGACCGTTTGTGTGCTGCGATCGATGCGGCCGGCGAGTGTGCTGCTGTCTCCCATCGAGCTGCCCTCATCCTTTGGGGATTAGAAGGAATCGGATCGGCGCCCGTGGAAATCACCGTCCCCGTTGGGTCCGGACCCGTTCCCGCAGGAACCATCGTCCATCGAACCCGGCGACCGATCGACGACGTCTCGGTTGTGGATGGAATTAGGGTCACTTCGGTAGCACGCACCCTCCTCGACGCCTGTGGGTGTCTTCCGGAAAGGGTTGTACTGGCGGCGATAGACAGCGCAGTGCGGGGCCGATTGGTGACCCCGGGAGGTCTGGTGGAGATGATCCGGCGCAAAGCCGGCAGGGGAGTAAAGGGCACCAGGATGTTTCGTCGTCTGGTCTCGGAGTATCTGGATCGACAACCCACGGGAAGTTTCGCGGAGCTCAGCGTTCTGGAGGGGATCGATCGTGCAGGCGTCCCGAGGCCGGTCCTGCAATGGGAGGTGGTCGTCGACGACGGAAGTCGGTACTACCTCGATTTCGGCTGGCCGGACCCAATGAAGGCCGTGGAGATAGACGGATGGGAAACGCATTCTTCGTCAACGGCACACGATCGGGACCTCGTTCGCCAGAATGCGTTGTTGGCGATGGGCATAGAGATCCGCAGGTACTCCGGTAGGGCTGTGCAACGCGACCTCCCGAAAGTCGTCGGCGAGATCGCGGCGTTCATAGCCTCCTGAAACCGTCCCGTTCTGTGCGGATTTTTGACGCGATGGGGCGAGTTTCTACGCGCAGAACGGGATGGAGGGGTGCCGCACCCCCTTCTGTGCGGATTTTTGACGCGATGGGGCGAGAAAATCCGCGCAGAACGGGGGATGGAGGGTCCGGTCTAACGGGGGTGGTGGAGGGGTGATTGGCGCCACTCGTGGATGAGCAATGAGTAGATGGTGTGGTCGACCCAGCGTCCACCCAGGCGGAGCTCCTCGCGGAGGACGCCGTCGCGGGTGAATCCGAGCTTGTCGGCAACACGTTCGGAGGCTGTGTTACCGGCGGCGATCCTGAGGTTGATCTTGTGAAGGTGCAGGTTGGTGAATCCCACCTCCACCATGGCGCGACACGCCTCGGTGATGACACCACGGCCCGTCTCGCCCGAATGGACCCAATAGCCGATTTCGCCGATGTGTCCGATCCTCGTCAGGGCCCAGATGGAGACATTTCCGATATGGCGATCGGGCTCCGTCTTCCATCTCACCGAGTAGTCATAGGCCTTATCATCCTTCCACGCCGATATCGAATCACGGATGTAGGCGGCGGCATCACCGCGGTTGTAGTCCGGTCTCGCCCAGGGGAGCCACTGCTGCAACTCGGGTAGCGACGCCTCGACGGAACGATGCAGGGTTCCAACGTCCCGCCGGTTGAACCGTCGGAGCAGAAGACGCTCGGTTTGGATGGGCTCCGGTGGCATTTCCAGGAGGGTACCGTCATCCTTGGGCGTTACGACAGTACAAGACGGGAACAGATGGATGCCGAGTCAGACAGAACGGAAAACACGATCTCTGAGCTGAGATCGTCGTGACAGTCGGGCTCATGACTGCAGGAGGCGACTGCCCTGGTCTCAACGCAGCGATTCGCGCCGTGGTGACACGACTTCACGCTGCCGGGGTTCCCGTGCTGGGCATCCGCAACGGTTGGGAGGGGCTGATGGAAGGGAACTGCCATCCTCTCACCCGTGACGACGTTCGTGGGATCCTCACCAGGGGCGGGACCATCCTGGGGACCTCCCGTCGCGATCCCTACGTCCATGGCGAGGGGTACGCCTCCATTGCCTCGACGCTTCGTGAAAGGGGAATCGAGCGGCTGATCGTCATTGGCGGCGACGGGTCCCTGACGGCAGCTGCTCAACTGAATAATGAGGGCCTCCCGGTGATCGGAATCCCCAAGACCATCGACAACGACATCGGGGGCACCGATGTCACCTTTGGCTTCCACACCGCGGTCCAGATCGTGACCGATGCCATCGATCGTCTCACCACCACCGCAGAGTCCCACAATAGGGTGATGGTGGTCGAGGTAATGGGTCGCACGGCTGGCTGGATCGCCACCTATGCCGGTATCGCCGGGGGTGCCGAGGCCATATTGGTCCCGGAGGTCTCTTATGACATCGGGGATGTCGCAGCGCGTCTGCAATCCCGACACGAGGCGGGTTCTGCCTACTCCATAGTTGTGGTGGCGGAGGGTACGCCAGCGCCCGGCGGCGGAACCTGGGAATCGGGGGTTGACGCATATGGGTTCTCCCGTCTTGGCGGAGTGTCGACGGTTGTGGCCGCGGAGCTGGAGCGGCTCACATCTTTCGAGACGAGGGTGATGATTCTGGGCTATCTCCAGAGAGGTGGGAGTCCCACGGCTTATGACAGGGTTCTCGCTACCCGTCTCGGTGTCAGGGCGGCAGAACTGGCCCTGGACGGCGAGAGTGGGGTGATGGTGGGTCTGCAGGGCGATGACATCGTTGCCGTGGATTTGGGTTTGGTGGCCCAGGGGCCGCGCAATCTCGACGTGGCTCGACACGGGGTGGCCTCGTGGTTCTGGCCCGACCGTTGAGAGGTGGTCTGCCCGGGGTCTTCACGATCGACACCGACGGCGACCAGCTTGTACGGTGGGAGAATACGAGCACACC
The DNA here is from genome assembly GCA_009377735.1 of Acidimicrobiia bacterium. GTDB lineage: Bacteria > Actinomycetota > Acidimicrobiia > Spongiisociales > ZC4RG35 > WHTL01. Next base: position 4,336 of record WHTL01000194.1, on the reverse strand, counting down.
ACATTCCGCGCTCCAGACGTGTGGGTAGGAAAGGAAATTCGATGAGCATCATGGTCCCGCTGGACACCTCCGACCTCTCTCGGTCGGCCGTGGAGTTGGCCAAAGACATAGCCCGTGGAATCGACCAGGACCTACTTCTGGTTACTGTCGCCGACCCCCACACCCGTCATGGTGTTGGTGCCTTTGCCTACTCGGAGGGTCAGGAACCAACAGATATGCTCGAGGCCGGTTTGCGGACGGTGGCCGACAACCTCCCCGATGACCTGGCTGTGAGGGTCGAGCTCCTTGCTGGGGAGGAGGCGGCCGAGGCCCTAGTGCGACGTGCCGATCAGGATGACGTGACCATGGTCGTGATGGCTAGCCACGGTCGTACGGGTTATGCCCGGTGGCGGATGGGGAGCGTTGCCGATCGGGTGGTCCGTGGCGCAACCGTGCCGGTCACCATTCTTCCTGCGCCATGGCGTCTCGAACTCAAAGAGGCGTCGGCTCGACCCGAGTAGGGCCAGGGATCCCCGGGTAGCCGGTCCGTTCCATCGCGAGACGTGTCGGGACCGGTAGCGACACCAGGTACGGTCGGGGGATGGCAGTATCGCTGGGCTGGGATGATCTTGCGGTCGTCGATTCGTTTCCCGAGCACCACGAGCCGCGCGCCGCCGTACTCGCACCGGTATTCGAGGACGAGGACGGGGTCCTCCGCACGGTCCTCATAAAGAGACCGGACAGCGCTCCCACCCACGCCGGTGATCTGGCGTTTCCGGGTGGCCGACCCCACCCCGGTGACGGAGGGCCGGTGGGAACCGCCCTAAGGGAGGCGGAGGAGGAAGTGGGGATCCCCCCTGAATCCGTCGAAGTTCTCGGGTTTCTGCCTCAGGTACACACTAGAGAGTTCGTGCGTTGGGTGGTTCCGGTCGTTGGCAGGCTTTCCCGACCCCCGAACCTCGTCCCAGACGAGCGGGAGGTGGCCCGCATTTTCCTTCCTGGTTTGGAGGAGCTCAGCGACGAGGCGCAGTGGCGGTCTGAGGATTGGGCAGGCCACACGGTATGGTTCCGGGAACTGGACGGTGACGTCCTCTGGGGAGCCACCGCGCGAATGGTGAGAGCCATGTTGGGGCTCGTATGACTTCCGTTGTATCTCGCTGACCTCTACAATTCATAGCTGTCAGTCTTCACCTTCCCGGGTAGTCACTAGGAGCCCGTTGACCCAGTCCATGTCTTACGCCGCGACAAACCAGCACCAATCAACGGACTGCTGATGCGTCATCTCGCCGAATCCACGAAGAAGAACCCACGCCGTCGCCGTGGTCGCTGGGCCTTGGTGGGGGTTCTGGTGGCCCTCCTATCCGTTGCCGCCGCGTTTGCCGCGCTCGGTCTGGACATTTGGTTCGGGGATGTCGACCGCGTCACTATCGATCGGGTCGGTACAGAGAACGAGAGCGGCCTGATTCGTCTCGATGTCGAGGGTGGATCAGACGAGGATGGGGTGACGGAGCCGGGATTCCAGCTACCTGAGATCCCCGCCGACCAGGACGGGCTGGACACCCTGCTGCTGGTGGGTTCCGACAGCAGGGAGAACCTGGACGAGAGCGAGTTTGGCAGCTACGAGGGTCAACGCGCTGACGTGATCATGGTCTTCATCCGTGACCGTGAAGAGCAAAGGGCGGGAATCGTCTCGATTCCTCGGGATTTCTACGCCGAGAACCCATGCACGGGGGGCGACTCCAGGATCAATGAGGTCTTTGAGGGCTGTGACGAGTTCAACGGGCCCAGCGCTCTTCTCGCCGTAGTCGAGGACCAACTCGGTGTGGGGATCGACCATATCGCCATGATCGACTTCGAAGGCTTCCAGCACGTCGTCGACGCCCTCGGTGGATACGAGATCTGTCTCGACCACCCGGTCCGGGACGAGAAGGCACACCTCGAGATGGATGCGGGATGCAGAGACGCCACCGGCGAAGACACACTCGCCTGGCTGCGCTCCCGCAACACCCAGCAGCAGGTGGACGGGGTATGGCAAACGGTCCCCTCGGTTAGCGACTTCACCAGAAACGAACGCCAGCGCCTGTTCCTCCAGGACATGGTCGCCCGCATCGGCGACCTATCCAACCCCCAAGACCTCGCATCGATGGCCAGCTCCCTCGCACCCTACGTCACCGTCGATGATCAGCTCGGTTTGAGCAATGCCGTCTCGCTGGCGTGGAGTCTCCGTGAGATGGGAGGAGAGGGTGTCGTAGAGATCACCCTCCCCGTCCACGACGACACGGTCGGGGGCGCATCGATCCTGCGAGCCAGCCAGGACCCCTCCGAGATCGTCGATGCATTCCTGGCGGGTGAGGAGCTTCCCGAGGATCCCAACTCGACCATCCCCCCGCCCGAAACCTCCGAGACGTCCGAGAGCGCCGAGGGCGACGATGGTGAGGAGCCCGTCGACACCATCGATGTTGGTCCACCCGATGAGGATATCGGCGATACCGGTTTCGATGGCACCGAGGAAACCATCCCCTGATCCCCCCTCGTCCTATGACCGAGCGCGGCGAACGAGACCCACGATCAATCCGTCGGTGAGGGCTTCCCATGAAGCGTCGATGATGTTGTCATGGACGCCCATCGTGCCCCATGACCCTTTGGGATCGCTTGTCTCGATCAACACCCGCACGGTCGCCCCGGTTCCGTTGGAGGAGTCGAGCACGCGGACCCGGTAATCGATGAGCTTTAAATCGTTGATCTCTGGATAGGCGGTCACGAGGGCTTGTCGTAGAGCGTCGTCGAGGGCGTGGACAGGGCCATCCCCTTCACCGGTGGTGACATGACGCTCGTCACCCACTCTTACCTTCACCGTGGCCTCCGCTGAGACCGCCTCCCCGGAGCGTCGTTCTACATGGACCCGGTAGGACTCCAACTCGAAGAAGTTCGGGTCCCACCCGCTCATACGTCGTACTAGCAGCTCGAAGCTCCCGTCTGCAGCCTCGTAGTGGTAGCCGTCCTGCTCCAGCTCCTTGACACGCTCCAGCACTTTCCCCGCCAGCTCCTCGTTGACATCCAAGCCGAGCTCTTTCGTCTTGTTGATGATCGAGGCGCGTCCCGCCTGTTCCGATACGACCATTCGGGTGTGGTTTCCAACGACCCCCGGGGAGACGTGTTCGTATGCATCGGGTCGCCGAGCGATCGCCGATGTGTGGAGGCCGGCCTTGTGTGTGAAAGCCGATGTGCCGACATACGGCCGATGTGGGTCCAGAGTGATGTTGACCACTTCCGCGATGTGGTTGGAGATGGCGAAGAGCTGGGATAGCTGTTCGGGATCCACCACGGACCGGTCGTGCTTTAGGACCAGGTTGGGGATGACGCTGCAGAGGTCGGCGTTTCCCGTCCGTTCTCCGTAGCCGTTGACACAGCCCTGGATCTGTCGGATACCGGCATCGGCTGCCGCCAACGAGCCGGCCACTGCGGTACCCACATCATTGTGGAGATGTATCCCCAAATCATTTCGCGGCAAGGAGCTGCTGACATTGTCGATGGTGGCCAGCAACTTCTGCGGCAGGTTGCCCCCGTTGGTGTCGCAGAGGACTATCCGTTCGGCACCGGCCTCGTGGGCCACCCGAATGACTGACAGAGCGTACTCGGGGTTGGCGGCGTAGCCATCGAAGAAGTGCTCGGCGTCGAAGAAGACCCTCTTGTCGTGGGAGACGAGGTACTCCACCGACTCTGCCGCCATTCGCACACCCTCGTCGAGATCGGTGCGCAGCGCACCGGTCACGTGGTAGTCCCACGACTTTCCCACGATGCATATGGTTTCGGTATCGGCCTCCAGCAGCGACCTGAGCTGCGCATCTTCGGCAACGGTCAATCCGGGTCGTCGGGTGGATCCGAAGGCGACAAGGGTGGCGTTCTTGAAATCGAGTTCCTTCTTCGCCTTGGCGAAGAACTCATCATCCTTCGGTAATGCCCCGGGCCACCCGCCTTCGATGTAGGTGACACCGAGATCGTCAGGAGGCCAGCGATACGAAGCTTGTCACTCACCGTCAGCGAAATTCCCTCTTGCTGGCTCCCATCACGGAGTGTGGTGTCATATATCTCGAGTTGGGGTTCCTGCTGTGTCATGATGCCTCCGGCAACAAGAAACCCTCTGCGATTTGCAGAGGGCTGAGGAGGACGACCGCCGGAAGTGGCGGGGTCCTAGTCGTCAATAATGAGGGTGGTGGTTGGTTTATTCATTGGATGAGACGACCTTTCGATATAACTTGACTTGCGGCCGTCGTTAGCTGCTAAGATACCACAAAGTAAGAGTGGAGTTCGTCGGATCCAGGGAGTGGACCGAAATGCATGTACCAGATAGTGCGCG
>WHTL01000318.1 GCA_009377735.1 Acidimicrobiia bacterium | reverse complement strand
TTCAACCCGTCGCTCGAAGACGGTGGTTTCCGCGAGAGAGCTCATCGATCAGTCGCTTGCCTCGGAGTATCCGACCTCTTGGAGAGTCCAAGTGTTGCCGTCGGGGTCGGCGAAGGCGGCGAACGAACCGTAATCGGCCCGCTCGGGATGCGGACCGTCCACCCAGCCGTCCTCTCCCATGTTGCGGATTCCGTCCATCTCGACACCCCTCTCCGAGAGCTCAGCGTGGGCCTTCTCGATGTCCTCAACCACCAGATGAGTTCCGTGCACCGAGCCGGGCTCGGCATCGCCGATCCCCACCCCGAAGGTGACAGAGCAGGCCGATCCGGGTGGGGTGACCTGCACCACCCTGAAATCTTCCGACGCCTTGTGGTCCACATCGAGGTTGAAACCCATCTTCTTTGTGTAGAACTCCTTGGCGACGTCGACATCCGACACCGGCAGAATTATGAGCTCCAGCTTGTAGTCCATGACACGTCCTTTCGTTGTGGTGAGTGTCTCCAGGTATAACGATCTCTCATATGAAAACTCATCGGCGCCCCGATGATTTGCGTAGGGTTGACTTCGTGGACAACGGGGTTTCTACGACGGAGACGGAAGTCCGGGCGGCAGAACTCACTGCCGTCTGCTGCTTGGCGACCGATTTGGGTATGGGTTTTCCGTTTGAGCACGGGCTGCACGCCACCTTGATGACCCGAAGGCTCGCCAGCCTCCTTGACGTGGATGAGACTACCGCTTCCCAGAGCTTCTATGCCAGCCTCCTCATGTACGCCGGATGCACCGCCGACACTGCCTTCACCCAAGGCATCCTGGGCGGTCGTGCGCTCGACCACATCACACCCGCTCAATTCGGGTCACCCGTCGAGGGAATTTCCGGCGCAATCCATGCACTCAGCCCTCCCGATGCTCCCTTCTACCAGCGGTTCTTCGCCACAATGAGGGGGCTGCCGAAGGTGGCGACACACCACAAGTCCCATTTCTCGACCCTCTGCGAGGTGTCCGAGATAATGGCGGAGAGGCTGGGAATGCCCCCTTCCGTTTCTCGGCTCTTCCCGCTCTTGACGGAACGTTGGGATGGCAAGGGGATCCTGAAACGCGCCACGGGCGATGACATCCCACTGTCTCTCCGTATTGTTCACGTGGCCCGCGACGCCGCCTTCCAGGCCCTCGTCTTCGGCGTCGACCGCGCCGTCGAGGTGGTCCGGGAGAGGGGTGGCCACGCCTTCGATCCCGAGATAGCGGAGACCTTTGCCAAGGATGCCCACGAGATCCTCGCCATGGCCGATACCTCCGAATCGGTTTGGGAGGAGACTCTGGCCGCAGAACCCAAGCCCCATCTACTCCTCAACGGTGACGAAATCGATCGCTCGCTGGCCGCCACGGGTGATTTCTCCGACCTCAGTTCCCCCTATCTGTCGGGGCACTCCAGGGGGGTCGCAGAGTTGGTTACGATCGCAGCCGAGTCCCTGCGTCTCGAACCAGATGAGAAGGTGCTGGTACGCCGTGCTGCCCAGTTGCACGACGTTGGTCGGGCCGGAATCAGCCCAAAGATCTGGGAAAAGCCAGGGTCGCTCTCCGCAGACGAGTGGGAGCAGATCAGGATGCACGCCTACTACACAGAACGCGTCCTTACGAGGTCACGGTTTCTGTCTCCACTGGTCGACATGGCATGCGGCCATCATGAGCGACTCGACGGGACCGGCTATCACCGCGGCTCCACCGCGCGATCGCTCTCCCCCGGTGCCCGTCTTCTGGCCGCTGCCGACACCTTCCACGCCATGACCGAGCCTCGGCCCTACCGGAGCGCCATGAGTGCAGACCAGGCAGCCGAGACCGTCGCAGATGAGGCCGAGGCGGGGCGTCTCGATCCCCAGATGGTGAAGGCGGTGGTTGAGGCAGCCGGAGAGCCATCTCCGGCAGTGGAACTTCCGAGTGGTCTCACAGAGCGAGAAGCCGAGATAGTCGGTCTCCTGGCCCGCGGACTGCAGACAAAGCAGATGGCGCGCGCCCTTGGGATCTCCAACAAGACAGCCGACCACCATATTCAGAACGCTTACCGGAAGATGGGGGTCTCGACCAGGGCGGCAGCCACCCTGTTCGCCATGGACCATGGGCTGGTGTCGTGGTCCGACACCGTTGAGGCAAAGGCGCTGTAGGGAGAACTCCCCATAGGCGGGGCCGGTATCAGAGGATACGTTTGGCTCCATGTGGAGGCAGAGATCAATTAGCTCGCTCGTCCTAGCCCTGGGCGCCTCATTAACCCTTTCAGGAGTCATCATCTCGACAGGCGATGGCTCCGACCTCGGCGCACCCAGTTATTGGCCATGGCTTCTCACCGGGCTCCAGGTAACCGCACTCTGGTCCGCGGGTACGAGACGCTGGTGGGGATGGCTCCTCGGCAGCAGTGTCCAGATCCCATGGGTGGCATATGCCGTCGTTACCACCCAGATCGGTTTCATACCCGGCTGTGCCGTCTCTCTTTTGGTGCAGAGCTACAGCTTCGTCCGACAGCAAGCACAAGCGCCAGCAAGGGCGCCGACGTTCACTTCGAGAAGAGATCTCGGGGTGGGACTCCAGGGAGGTCAACCATGAACCAACTCAATGGCTACGAACGAACCATCATCGGGGGTGGTCAAACCGGGCTGGTGATGGGATACCAGCTCGCACGTAGGGGCCTCCCCTGCATGATCCTCGACGCCAACGAACGGGTCGGCGACTCCTGGCGCAAGAGGTGGGACTCGCTCAGCCTCTTCACTCCTAACCGCTTCAATGGTCTACCCGGTATGGCGGTTCCCGGCGACCGTTGGGGATTCCCAACTAAGGACGAGTATGGCGACTTCCTCGAGGACTATGCCGCCAGATTCGATCTACCCGTAAGGACCGGTTTCAGGGTGGAGAGACTGTCCCGGAGCGGTGATCGTTTTCTGGTGACAGGCGGGGACGGCTCTCTGGAAGCCGACAATGTCGTCGTGGCGATGGCGAGTTGGCAGGAACCCAAGGCTCCTGAGTTTGCAGACGCGCTGGCCTCCGACATCTATCAAACCCACCTGGCCGACTACCACAATCCGGGCCAGCTCCGGGACGGCAGCGTTCTCGTCGTGGGAGCGGGCAACTCAGGTGCGGAGATCGCCAAGGAGTTGGCCGAGACGCGCCACGTGTTCCTGTCCGGCGCCGACACCGGTGTCCTCCCGTTCCGGCCCTCGGACCTCAAGGCGCGCATTCTCATGCCCTTGGTGGGCCGAGTCGTCTTCCACCGAATTCTGACCACGAGCACTCCCATCGGGAGAAGAGCAAGGCCCAAGATGATCCCAAGGGGTGAGCCGTGGGTTCGGGTCAAGCCCAAGGATCTGGCAGCGGCCGGGGTGGAGCGGGTACCACGGACCATTGAAGTCACGGACGGTTTACCTCGCTTGGAGGACGGACGGATCCTTGATGTCCCCAACGTGGTGTGGTGCACCGGGTTCCACCCGGGGTTCTCCTGGATCGACCTCGATGTGTTCGGCCCCGTCGAACCCGATCACGAGCGTGGGGTCGTTGGCGCCGAGCCGGGACTCTACTTCGTCGGTCTCAAGTTCCTGTATGCGCTCTCCTCCCAGCAGATCCATGGCGTAGGTCGGGATACCGCCCATATCGCCGATCACATCGCTTCCAGGGAAAGATCCAAGCCGGCGAAGCTGGCTCGTTAGGAAGCGTCGAGGGCACGCTCCAGGGCCTTGCCGAGAGAGATGGCATCGTGGGCCGGTCGACCGGTTGGCGACATTACACCCTGAACAAGACGCCACCCCCGTTCGCCGGTCTCAACCGAGCTGATCGTTACCTCCTCGAGATCATCTGGCGCGCTAAGGGATCCGTTGTTGGCCACGACGATGCCCGGTGGGAGGAGCCCCGTGATACGACAGAGAAGATCCAGTTGGTCGGCACCGGAGAGGTCTTCGGTTTCCCCTCTTTGCGTAACGAGATTGAGAACCACAGTCTTCACAGCGGGAGAATTGAGGACCGAATCCATCACCTCGGGGACAATCAGGGCAGCACAGAGGGACGTGACCAGACTTCCCGGACCGATCACTATCTGATCAGCCATACCCAGCGCATGCAATGCGTCGGGATGGGGACGGACATCCGCGGGGAGGGTGCGAAGACTCTCGATGGTTCCCTTCCGGGCCGAGATCGTCACCTGGCCGGTAACCCTGGCTCCGTCGACGATGGCCTCCAAGGTCACCGGGCAATTGGCAATAGGAATCACCTCCCCCACCGCACCCAGAAGTTCACCGGCCATCTCGACGGCACGGGCGAAATCGCCGGTGAGCTCGTAGAGGCCGGCCAGCAGAAGGTTCCCCAGGGAATGGTCGGCGATATCGCCCTCTTGGAAACGGTGAGCGAATAGCTCGGTAATGAGCGAAGGGTTTGCGCTGAGAGCGAGGAGACACCGGCGAACATCACCCGGTGGAGGAATTCCCAAGGCGTTGGTGAGACGACCTGAAGACCCGCCGTCATCTCCCACCGCCACCAGGGCGGTGATGGAGCCGGCATA
>WHTL01000411.1 GCA_009377735.1 Acidimicrobiia bacterium | reverse complement strand
GCATGTATTTCAGCGGCCCTTTTCACCCCTGGCTGCGTCCTCCGCCTCGACGAACGGCCAGTGCGCCTTCGTTGTGCGTCCTTGCCAGGACCGAAAATTGCTCGCCGAAATATCAAACGAACCTACCGGACAGGACACTAGAGGTCCTACGCTGGTCCCGATGCAAGCCCCAACCGACATCGTCGAGACCTTGACCTGGCTGGTCGACATCCCCTCCGAGACCGGGAACGAGGATGAGATCTGTAGTGCGGTGGCCGCCCGTCTCGACGGGTTGCCCACCAAACGCGTCAAGGAGTCATTGGTGGTGGGACAACCAGGCGACCGTCCCCTTATCGTCCTTGCCGGACACCTCGACACGGTCCCTCGCCAGGGTCAGGATGCGGCATCCATTCTGGATGGCCGACTGTGGGGTTTGGGCGCGGCCGACATGAAGGCCGGTGTGGCCGCCATGATCCATCTGCTCGAGGACCCGGAGGTCATGGAGGGGCCATATAACGTTGTTGGAGTGTTCTACGCGGGAGAAGAGGGACCTTTCGACGGAAACCAACTGGCCGATGTTCTCGAGGGCGTGCCGTTCCTCTCGGAGGCATCTTGTGCGGTGGTGCTCGAACCATCGGACGGGGAGTTGCAACACGGATGCAACGGTGCCATCAATGCCACAGCCACCTTCCGGGGTTCGTCGTCGCACTCGGCCCGCCCCTGGTGGGGGGAGAACGCCATCTCCAAGGCAGGGGAGTGGCTTGCGAAGATGCACCGATTGGAACCGATCGATTACGAAGTCGACGGGTTGGTGTTCCGACAGGTGGCAACCGTCACCACAGCCGAAGGAGGCGTCGCCCGGAATGTCATCCCAGGGGAGTTCCGCTGCAACGTGAACTTGAGATATACCCCTGACAAGACGGTGGCCGAGGCGATCGGCGATTTGGAGGGGCTGTGTGAGGAAGCGGACCTCCTCGAGGTCGAGGATGTCGCCCCAGCTGGATCGGTGGATGCCAACCACCCCTTCCTGGTGTCATTGGCTGAGGAGAGCGGGGCGCCCCGGGCAGCGAAACAGGGATGGACCGATGTGGCCCGTTTCAGCGAGATCGGCGTCCCTGCAGTCAACTACGGACCAGGAGAGACCTCACGGGCACATCAAGTCGACGAGTCAGTTCCCCTCGACCAACTTTCCACGGTATGGGATTCCCTCAGGAGTGCCCTCACGTCGTGAACTCCAGGGTGAGTGGATAGACGCCATCGCCGGCGGTGAGCCAGTTGGCCCACAAGACCACTCCGTCAGGGGTGGTGCGGATGAAAAGCTCCAACGGTCGGTCCGAGCTGATGAGCAAGGAATGTTCCTGATCGCGGATACGAAAACGGTGTCCCGAGCTACTCATCGTTTCGTCAATGGATGACCACTCGGAACCGTCCACCCGCATCTCTGTGGAAGTTGGGTCGACTGCCAGCCGAAACTCGGGGCCGAGCCGTGCTGCGGGAAAGTCGTCGAGGGTGTACACCAGCCGCATCTCATTTCGGTCGAGTGTGATTTCGACCGTTGCCCTTTCATCCTGATCGTTGAGCAAGGCAGAGGCGACACCTCGGCGTTCCTGGATCTCGGTGATTGCCCAATCCGTGATCCTGACGGGCCGTTCCTCCTCGAACGTGCGTAGCAATGCTGAGTCGGGTGATTCCTGCTCGTTGGCGATGGCGAACACCGACCACGAACCCGGTTTGAAATCGAGATAGATGATGGAGCCGGCCTCTGCGTCGATGACGGTGGAGAAGTCCCCGGTCTCGGCCACGATCTCCTCGAACCCATCGGCATCCCAATCGCGACGTCTGATACGCGACCATCCATCGCGGCGGAGCCGGTCCTGATCGAGCAGCCGTCGTGCTACGAGCAGATCGGTATGGGCGGCCCGAAGGCCATTGCGTCCGTCGAGGTTGGCTCCTTGGATGGCGGACAGGACCGGTTCCACCAGCTCCGGTCGGAGCTTATCCGGCAGGCGGTTGGCCATTCGGAGCATCTTGCGGTGGATCACGTCGATGTCGTGGGGACGTTCGACGTGGGGGGTGGACAGATGGGCCCGTTCACCACTTGGCACCAGGTCGCTGAAGGATGGCATCGACCGGGTCGCAATCTCGGGCACCACGCCGGGATCTGCCGCTCGGGCCGAGACACCGGTGACCGGATCGTCTGAAATCGGTATGACCACGGCCACTGTCCCGTGTCGATCCACAGTCACCGGACCCTGCACCGGAGTGACGAACCGTGATGCCGAGACAAAGAGGGTGGTGAGTCCCATGGTCTCGGTGATCAGAGGTAGATCGGGATCCCAGTCGTTGCCCAGCCAGACTGCCACAGCTTCCGCACCGGCGTCCATGAATGCCTGACGTTCCCGTTCCAGCCCTAGTTCGACCAGTCGGGGCGGCAGCGAACCGAGAGGCGGGTCGGACCACCCACCCGCCAGCCAACCCACCCTTGTCAAAGACGCCAAGTGGTCGGGTCGCTCAAGTGCTGCCCACTCCACCACCGACCCCGGAATACGGAGCAGCCAGGTACCCGCAACCTCGGCGGCGAGTTCGGCAGCCTCCTCAAGTTGCTGAGACCACACCTGGGGGCCGCCACCATGTGCGATCAACACAACCGGTATGACTTCCATCGTCTCCAGTTTGGTCCTTCGCAGATATCAGCGTGTGCCACACCACTAGTGGTGTGTCCTCGAAATGGCTACGCAGTCTCGCCGGGCCTAGACGCCGCTTGCTGCGTCCTCGTCCTAGACGCACCGCATTGGGTGCGCCTTCGTCCTGCGTCCTTGCCATCGACGCCGATGCCTCGGCGACACCGCGGCATCAATTCAAGG
>WHTL01000359.1 GCA_009377735.1 Acidimicrobiia bacterium | reverse complement strand
ATCCGGCGAACCGTCACGTCGAGACCGGCATCACCCATCCGCTCGATCATGGCGTCGAGGTCGGCAAAGCCAGGCTGCGGTCCTGGTGTCTCGTCGCCATCGGAGCGGAGCAAACCCACGAGTCTCCCCATCTCAGTTACGGCATCACGTCCCGACTCCTCGACCGCGGAAAGGACCTCGCCGGCCTTCTCCGGGTCATGGTCGATCAGTCGTCGGGCCGCACCCGCCTGAACCCCCATGACACTGACATGATGACCCACCACGTCGTGCAGCTCGCGGGCAATGCGAAGTCGCTCCGAGGCTACAGCCGACTGGGCTAGCTCCTCTCGCTGGCTTTGTAGGACCTCGGCCTGCTTCTCCAGGCGGGCCTGGGCACTGTGCTTCTGTCGGGTGACATCCCCAAGTATCCATGCAGCAGAGAAGAAGGCCGTGTTGAGGAGAATCAGGAACGCCTCAGCCTCCACGGGAGCATCGCTGTGGCCCAGGACGGGAACGAATGTGCCGACCACCAGGAGCGCCATGACTCCTACGACCAACAAACCACGGGTGAGGTCGCGCCGGTTGTGGTGGGAGTACGCTCCCGACGAGTAGACCGCCAGGAACATGGCCACCGTGGCGCCGGATCCCGAGTAGACCCCTGCAAACTGACCGGCGACGGCCAGACTCACCACCGCCACCATCACCGTCAATGGATATACCCGCCGCCATATAAGCGGTAGACAGGTGACGGCGCTCCAGGCGATATCGGCCAGGAGGGGTCCCTCGCCAAATTGTGGCAGCGACATCCGATTCACCCGTATCTCGAGGACACCGAGACCCATCAGGAGAACGGCTATGAAGGTATCGACGACAAACGGTCGTCTTGACAACCAGGTCTTCATCGCTCTCCAGGGTACGGGAATCAGTCTCAGGTGATATCCCCCCGAAGGATGAGATCCAATTCCATCCTGGGACCGATCCCAACCGAGCCTGTTGCCGATAGGTTGATCACATGCTCGAAATACGCAACCTGTCCAAGAGATATGGTGACGTGGTCGCCCTCGACGACGCCTCCTTTGCAGTCGAACCCGGGCGGATGCTCGGTTTCCTCGGGCCCAACGGGGCCGGGAAAACCACCGCGATGCGGGCTATCTTCGGATTGATACGACCCGACGAAGGGTCTGTCCTCTATAACGACCGTCCCATCACCGATGATGACCGCGCCCGCTTCGGATACATGCCGGAGCAACGTGGGCTCTACCCCAAGATGAAGGTCCACGACCAGCTCGTCTACCTGGGGAGACTCCACAACATGAGTTCAGAGGACGCCGATGAGGCTGCCACCTCCTGGCTGGAGCGTTTCGTGCTCGCCGATCGGGCCAACGACCAACTCCAGGCGCTGTCCCACGGAAACCAGCAGCGGGTGCAGTTGGCGGCGGCGCTGGTGCACGACCCCGAGGTACTCGTCCTCGACGAGCCCTTCTCCGGTCTGGACCCGATGGGTGCAGCCACCATGGCCGAGGTGCTCCGCGAGGAGGCCTCCCGTGGAAAGGGCGTCGTCTTCTCTAGCCATCAACTCGATGTCGTCGAGGATCTCGTCGAAGACGTGGTCATCGTCAACAACGGGCGGATCGCACTATCCGGTTCGGTTCGGGGGCTAAAGGACGCCTCGCCCATCCGACGGCTGGAACTGGAGGTCGACGACGATCCGGGGTCGCTGCTCGCCGATCTGGAAGGTATCCACTCGGTCACCTCCGACAACGGCCGTCAGGTCGTAATGATCGACGCCACCACCGACATCCGAAGTGTTCTCGCCGAAGCGGAACGAGGCGGGCATCTTCGCCACTTTATCTACACAACACCCTCTCTCACCGACCTGTTCAAGGAGGCTGTGGCATGAGCCGTATGCAGAAAACCCTGATTGTGGCACGCCGCGAGTTCGTGGAGCGTTTTCGGTCACGTGCCTTTCAATTCGCTGCAGCCGCCACCCTGGTGCTCCTGCTGGCCGGCATCTTCGTTCCGCCACTCTTCTCCGACGATGAGACCGTGTACGAGGTGGGCCTAATCGGGAACGGCAGTGAGATCGTCACAGCCGCCGAGAACCTCGCCAACGCACGGGAAGAAGACCCAACCACCATCAACACCACTGTCTTCGAAGATGTGGAGACCGCCGAGGCAGCCATCGAAGACGATGCCGTAGAGGCGGTCCTGGTGGACGGTTCCGAGTTGATAGTCGCCAGCGCCGGCGGTTTCTTTGGCGGAGGGGAACTCGTGCCGCTGCTACAGGAAGCCGCAGCCACCACCACTCTCGAAGAACTCGTCGGCACCGCGGAGGGTTCCCGGGTGCTCGATGTTCTCACTGGTGAAGCACTCCAATTGCGCACGCTCGAAGAGACGGATTCCGCTGACCCAGCCAGAAACGTGATGGCCTACGCCGGGACCATCCTCCTCTACATCGCCATCCTCATCTACGGTTCCTGGGTCCTCACCGGAGTGACCGAGGAGAAGTCATCGCGGGTATCGGAGGTGCTGCTCTCAACACTGCAGCCATGGCAACTGCTCGCCGGAAAGCTGATCGGGATCGGCGCCTTGGGAATCCTCCAGTTCGGCCTCACGGTGGGAATCGGTTTAACGGCAGTCAGGGTCGCCGGGATCTTCGAGATCCCCTCGATCCCCCTCGATGTCATGGGAGCGGCCATTCTCTGGTTCGTCCTCGGGTTCTTGCTCTATGCGTCCCTCTTCGCCGCCGCCGGATCTCTGGTGTCACGCGCAGAGGACGCCCAGGCGGCATCCGCACCCTTGTCGGTCTTAGCAGTGATCGCATACTTCGTCAGCTTCGCCGCACTTGCCGACCCAGACGGGGTGGCGGCAATGGTCGGTACTTACGTTCCCTTCCTCGCCCCCTTCGTGGTTCCTGTCAGGGTGGCTCTCCAATCCATCGAGATCTGGGCGTTCGTACTCTCCATCGGAATCACACTGGCAACGGTGGCCCTGGTGATAGGCCTCGCCGCCCGTATCTATGCCGGTGGCCTGCTCAACTTCGGGGAGCGTCTCAAGATCTCCCAAGCCTGGACCCGTGGTAGCGAGTAACCGACATCTAGAACGTTGGCGAACCGTCGGCCTATTTGAGCCGGCGGTCCACGGACCGGGTGTGCCGCAAGGGGCGACGTTCCCAGATTCCAGGCCGGGAGTGGACGTGCAGATGCTGTGGTGGCGCGTGGGAAACGTCAGCCTAGATGAGCCTGCCACCAGCCAAACCGCGGCTCGGTGAGACATGATGTCGAACTCACATTGAACCCGTAGACGGCCCGCACCACGACAGATAGACACCGGGTCACGGAGCTGAGGTCGGACGGCCCACGCCACGCGAGGAGTGAACACGAGGCAGCCGTAGGGGGTCTGGGGGACGGAGTCCCCCAGAAATAACAGTCCCCCAGAGGACATAGACCAGCCCCTATGGCTGGTCCGTGATCCAGGCCCCGAGTAGGCCTCGGAAGTGGGCGAGGAACCGTTCTTGTTCGGCTTCCGGGTAGGTAGCTCGCACCGTCTCGATCAGAAGGTCATCGAACTCGTCAGACCCGATGTAGTCGAGGAGCACCTCATCGAGGTGGGGGAGATGATCGACCTTGAAGTTCTCGTAGACTTCAACGTCCAGGTACTCGTCGGCGAGGAAGCGGTATTCTTCAACCTTCTCCGCATAGCTGCTCTCGGCATCGGCTACCCGGAACCACGGATCGGGGTCGAGGGATATCGACATCGGACGGCGGGTGGTGGTACAGAAGACCGACCATGCAATAAGT
>WHTL01000111.1 GCA_009377735.1 Acidimicrobiia bacterium | reverse complement strand
TGGGTTGTTCTGCCCGTTTCGGCGAGGGCTGACTCTGCGCACCGGCTATTGACTCATGCATACTAAGAATGCATACTTATATGTATGAGAACGACACTCAATCTAAACGAAGAGCTGATCCAAGAAGCCAGTCGTCTCACCGGCATCGACCGGAAGACCGCTCTCATTCATGAGGCACTCAAGGCTCTGATTACTCGCGAGTCGGCGAGACGTCTTGCTGCCATCGGAGGTTCGGACCCGTTGGCCACCGCCGGAAGACGACACCGGACTCGATGACCCCGACCCTCGTTGATGCATCGGTTTGGATCGACCACCTACGTAGGGACAACGAACGATTGGCAAGCCTGCTTATGGAGGGATTGGTGTGGATCCACCCGTTCGTGATAGGGGAGCTAGCATGTGGGAACCTCCAGGATCGAGCGAACAGGTTGGCATGGCTCTCCGCTCTTCCTCACGCGATCGGCGCCACCCACGACGAGGCGAAGCATCTTTTGGAGACCTACGAGCTCCATGGCAGCGGAATCGGATGGGTCGACGTGAACCTGTTGACATCGGCTCGGCTCTCCCAGATCGACATCTGGACCATGGACGAGGCGTTGGCCAGCGCAGCCGAGATCGTTGAGGTGCTCTCCGATTAGGAACCCATCACCTTACCCGGCGATTGCGGTGCCCGTCACATCCATGAGCATCGGACCGAGGAAGAAAGCCATCGCACTCGCCCCTGCAAGAGTGACCGCAAACGAGAGTCTTCCCCCACGTGGCGCCAATACCACCAGCGTCACTCCGAGGAGGCCCTCCACGACGGCGAAGAGGAGACGGCCACGATCGGCGCCGGGTGGTATAGCCCCGGATTGGATGGTTTCGAGGACGGTTCTTCCCCCGAGATAGGCCGCTTCCACCACCAATGTCGATGCCACCAACGCCAGGGCTATCCCGGCAACACTAGGGCTCCCATTGGCCCACAAGGAGCCGGCGGCACCGAACCCGACCCCTGCGATGATGGCGACGATGCCCCACACCAGGGCGGAGCGGACCAGGGTGTCGCTCATCGACCTCGTTCCGAGATACACATGACCGAGGTAGTAGATGGCGTCTGCGGCGAGAAGCGAGCCGACACCCCAGAACATACCGGTGATCATGCCACCACCCGAGCGACCGGCGACAGCTCCCACAAGGAACGCCACCAATGCCCAGGGTGCGGGCCCGACACCGGCGAAGAGGGCGGCGCGGACCAGGGGAGTGGCATCTGGGGCGATCACATCGGCGGCGATGCAAACCACACCCAGGGTGACGGCGAGGATGCCGGCTGTGACCGGGGTGACCAGAAAGAAGGAGAGCAGGGGTCGCGACATTCGCCGTGAGGCTATGACGATCGTGGCCACTAGTGGCAGTGGGACGCTGCATCGAACCTAGGGCGGAGGTGTGTGTCCGGCGATGTCTTCCACCCTGGGTTGACGTTACCGTGGTCCCCGATGGTTATTGGAGCCAAGCCACCAAAGAGGCCCTTCGCCAGCGACAACTCCGCGGGAGCACATCCAGCGGTCATGGAAGGGATAGCAGCGGCCAATCAAGGTCACACTCTCGCCTACGGCTCCGATCCGTGGACTGATAGGCTCGTTGAGGAATTCTCGAGATTGTTCGACACCGACGTGGCCACCTACCCGACCTTCAATGGCACCGGTGCCAACGTCCTTGCCCTGGGGACCGTCCTCGGTCCCGGGGAGGCAGTGGTGTCTACCCCCTGGTCACACATCACTGTCGATGAAACCGGCGCCCCCGAACGGATCCTGGGGACCAAGATCATCGAGGTCCCGAGTAGTGACGGGAAGATCGCGGTTGATGCGCTGGCCTCCCTCGACCACCTCCGAGGAGTGCAACATCACTCCCAGCCGGGGGTACTCTCCATCACCCAGGTCACCGAGCTGGGGACCGTCTACACCCCCGACGAGATCACAGCCCTGGTGGATGCGTCCCATGAGCGAGGGATGAGGGTCCATCTCGACGGTGCCCGTCTTGCCAACGCTGCCGCCGCCGTCGGTGGCATAGAGTCCCTGCGGGCGATGACGGTAGGTGCCGGTGTCGATGTGATCACCTTCGGGGGCACCAAGAACGGTGGTCTCGGAGCCGAGGCGGTGGTGGTCCTCGATCCCGATCTTGCGGCGCCAGTGCCCTATCTACGCAAGCAGTACAACCAGCTCGCATCGAAGATGCGCTTCCTCTCCGCACAACTCCTCGTCCTTCTCAGGGATGACCTCTGGCTCGATCTAGCTTCCCATGCCAATGCCATGGGTGCACGACTCTACGAGGCGACCCGGAAGATTCCCGGGGTGGATCACCCCTGGACCCCCGAGGCGAACAGTGTTTTCCCTGTGCTGCCCCTCGATGTCGTATCTCCGTTGCAGGAATGGTCGTTCTTTTGGCCGTGGGACCCCGAAAAGGGTCAGGTGCGCTGGATGACTGCGTGGGATACCACCGAAGAGGACGTCGAGCTCTTCTCGTTGGGGGTGGCTGAGATCATGGGTAGTTGAGCGATCACACAGTCCCGGATGCCGGGATCCGTTCGGCGAGGTTGGGTGGGAGGTCCTGATAGTGGCTATGGCGAGCGGAGAATGTTCCCCAACCGTGGGAGAGCGAGCGAAGATCGATGGCATAGTTCATGATCTCTGAGGTGGGGACGAGAGCCTCGATGTGCTGGCTGTCCCCATCGCCACTGGTTCCCTGAACCTGGCCGCGGCGTGATGCGAGATCACCAAGAACCTCGCCCTGATAGTCGCTGGGAACGGTCACCTCGATTTCCGACATCGGTTCAAGGAGCATCGGCCCCGCCGACTCGTACGCCTCCCGGAATCCGAGTCGGCCCGCCATCTTGAAGGCCATCTCCGATGAGTCCACCGAATGTGCTTTGCCATGGATTACGTGGACGATCACATCTACTACCGGGTAGCCCCAACGACCATCCTCCAACATAGCTTCGACAACGCCCTTCTCGACGGCTGAGATGAACTGACGTGGTATCACACCGCCCTTGGTGTCGTCGACAAACTCGAAACCGGACCCCCGCGGACCGGGTTCGATCCTGAGGTTCGCCACCCCGAACTGGCCATGGCCACCCGACTGCTTCTTGTATTTACCCTCGGCATCGACAGGTCGGGTGATGGTTTCCCGATAGGGGACACGGACCTCCTCGGTGTCGATCTCCACGCCGAACTTCCGTGAGAGTCGCTCCCTGGTGATGATGAGGTGCATCTCTCCCATCCCCTTGAGGAGGGTCTGGGAAGTTTCCTCGTTGCGCTCCATGACCAGTGACGGGTCCTCCTCGATGAGTCGGTGGAGAGCCGCACCCAACTTGTCCTCGTCGCCCTGGCTGCGGGCCACGATCGCCATTGAAAGCACCGGGTCGGAGGGTCGCACCGGCTCAAGAGTGACTGGCATGTTCTTGGGGGCGAGGGTGTCACCGGTACGGGTGTCCGACAACTTTGAGGTGGCGACAATGTCTCCGGTGGGCGCCGACGGGATCAGCTCGGTTTCCTTCCCCAGCACCACCGCCAGCTTGGCGAGTCTCTCGTCGGAAGCGGTGCGGGGATTGGTGAGGGTTGTCTCCGGCTCCAATGTCCCCGAGAGCACCCGCATCAACGAGATCTGCCCGACATAGGGATCGGCGATGGTCTTGAACACCAGAGCTAGGGGTTCGCCGGCGGCCCGCGGTTCGATCTCAACGGTCTCGTCACCGACCTTGGCGGTCACCGGCGGTCGCTGTAACGGTGAGGGTCCCAATTCGACGATGAAGTCAGCGAGACGATCCACCGCGATGGGTCCGGTCGCTGACCCGCACACCACTGGGAACACAGTGGCCTCGGCGATTCCGATGGCCATCGTCTCCTCCAGCTTTTCCACCGGGGGCACTTCCCCTTCCAGATACTGCTCGAGGAGCGTATCGTCGGCAACGACGATTCCCTCGACCAGGTCGTCATGGACCCTGTCCTCGCGCTCACCCATATCCATGGGTGTCTCCTCGGCACTCCCACTGGTATACACGTACGCCTTCTCACGGAAGAGGTCGACCACACCCCGGAAGTCGTCCTCCTCGCCGATGGGGAGCTCGATTGGAGCGACGCCGGAACCGAATCGTTCCTTGATCTCCGCCAGAGTGCGGTCGAAAGAGGCGCGCTCCTTGTCCAGCTTGTTGATGAATATCATTCGGGGCACGCCCTGGTCGGCGGCTATCTGCCAAGCCTGTTCCGTCTGGGTCTCCACACCTTCAACCGCACTGACGACAAAGATGGCGAGGTCGGCGACACGCATTGCGGCATGAACATCGCTGATGAAGTCGGCATACCCCGGTGTGTCGATGAGATTGACCTTGTGGCCCTTCCATTCGAAGGGTGTCAGTGCCAGCGACAAGGAGAAACCCCGATCGCGTTCCTCCGGCTCGAAATCGCTGAGAGTTGTGCCTTCCTCGACGGAGCCGGGTCGGTTGACCACACCGGCCCGGTAGAGGAGAGCCTCGCATAGGGTGGTTTTACCCACCCCACCGTGACCCACCAGGGCGACGTTCCTGATCCTCTCCGGGCTATAGACCTTCACTTTCGATGTGATCCTTTCACCGTGGGACTTCCGAGGCTACACCCGGTGGAGCCGCCATGCCATGGGTAATCGACCTCTTTGGATCAGAAGGGGTCCCGAAGAGATGGTTCCCTTTCGACGTGGGACCGAGAAACCGGTACACTATGGATCTCGCCATGTGGCGGGTGGTTGAGTCATGCCAGGTTCGTTCATGCAGGTTCGCGAGTCCCGGTATATCAATGCCTCCTCTCTGTGACGTGCCTATCTCTCCCAACCCCGGAGATCCCTCTCCCCGATGATCACGATCAAATCAAGACGCGAGTTCGACCGAATGCAGGTCGCCGGTGCGTGTGTGGCAGAGATTCATCGTACGGTACGTGACGCGGCTGTTCCGGGTGCAACCCTGTTAGAGCTCGATGCCCTCGCCCGCAAGGTACTGGAAAACCGCAATTGCACGCCGAGCTTTCTCGGGTATCACGGTTTTCCCGCCGTGCTCTGTCTTTCGGTCAATGATGTGGTAGTACACGGGATCCCCGACGATTACCGGCTCCGCTCCGGCGACATCCTCGCAGTTGATGCCGGTGCCATATACGAGGGTTTTCACGGAGACGCAGCTTTCACGATGGGAATCGGCGAGATCACCCCCGAAGCCCGCAATCTCATCGATGTCACCAAACGTGCCATGTGGGCGGGCATCCGCCTCACCCAACCTGGCGTCAGGCTGGGCGATATCGGTGCCACCATCGAGGGAATCGGACTTGAGGCGGGGTATGGGGTGGTGCGTGATTATGTGGGCCACGGTATCGGTCGCCAGATGCATGAAGAACCCCAAGTGCCCAACTACGGGACATTTGGGAAGGGCATGAAGTTGCGAAAGGGCATGGCGATTTGCATCGAGCCTCAGTTCACTGCCGGTGGCGAGGAGACGAGCGTCGACGCCGACGGATGGACGGTCCGTACCGCGGATGGCTCCCTCGCAGCACATTGGGAGCACACGCTGGCGTTGACGTCCGATGGCACCATGGTTTTCACAGAGGGCGAGGAACCACTCGCCGTTGATTTGGTCGATTGGAGCACCATTGAGTAATCTATATGTTCGGTTCGTAAGGCCCCTTTGTGGTTGACGAGGACGTCATCCGCGTCCAGGGCACCGTCCTAGAAAACCTTCCCAATGCGGGTTTCCGCGTTGAGATTGACGGTGGCCTGGAGGTTCACGCGCACGTATCCGGGAAGATGAGAATGCGTTACATACGCATCCTCCCTGGTGATCGTGTCGATGTGGAGCTGTCGGCCTACGACCCAACCCGAGGACGAATCGTGTGGAGATACCGATGAAGGTGCGCCCATCCACCAAGCGAATGTGTGAAAACTGTCGGATCATCCGGCGGCGTGGCCGCGTCTGGGTGATCTGTTCCAATCCGCGCCATAAGCAGCGTCAGGGGTGATGATTTGATGGCACGTATCGCTGGGGTGGATTTACCCCGAGACAAACGACTTGAAATTGGACTTACCTACATCTTTGGGATCGGTTCCAACCGAGCACAGGATATTTGCGTAGGGACGTCTATTGACAAGGACACCAAGGTGCGAGAGCTCACCGATGATGAGGTGGCCCGCATCCGACAGTACATCGACCAGAACTACACGGTGGAGGGTGATCTCCGTCGTGAAACCCAGCAGAACATCAAGAGAAAGATCGAAATCGGCACATATCAGGGCATCCGCCACCGTCGCGGCTTGCCGGTGCGCGGGCAACGCACCCACACCAACGCCCGGACCCGCAAGGGACCGCGCGTGGCGATCGCCGGCAGAAAGAAAGTCGTCAAGTAGGAGATTTAGTGGCGAATCAGCAGAAGCGGACCCGACGACGCGATCGCAAAAATATCGCGCATGGTCAGGCACACATCAAGGCAAGTTTCAACAACACCATCATCAACATCACGGACCTAACCGGCGCCACCATCGTGTGGACCTCCGGCGGTTCCGTGGGTTACAAGGGTTCGCGCAAGTCAACGCCTTACGCTGCCCAGGTGGCAGCCGAAGAGGCGGCACGTCGTGCCGGCGAGCACGGCGTTCGGAAACTTGATGTGATCGTGAGCGGTAGTGGTTCCGGGCGTGACACTGCGGTTCGCACCCTGCAGAACATGGGCATGGAGGTCACCGGAGTGCGCGATGTCACCCCCACACCACACAACGGAGTCCGCCCCAAGAAGAGGAGGGGCTGAGTGCTCACCAACGTAGGTATGGTCGTACATTTCGGCGAGTCAGCGGCGTCGATGGCAAGGACACAGGACGAAGGCGCACCCAATGCGGTGCTTCGAGGACGAGGACGCAGCAAGCGGCGTCGCTGGCCGTTGAAATGTCAGCGTATTTACGTTGGGGGGCACTAACCGTGGCGCGCTATACCGGTCCCCGTCACAAGGCGTGCCGTCGCGCCCGCACCCCGCTATGTCAGTCGAGACGCTGCCCTGTCGACAAGCGACCCTATCCCCCTGGTGATCACGGTCGTGGTCGGATCCGGGAAAGCGACTATCTCGTCCAGCTTCGTGAGAAGCAGAAGCTGCGCACCATGTATGGCGTCCTGGAGCGGCAGTTCCGCAATTACTACCGGGAGGCGGCCCGTCGTGAGGGCATTACAGGCGAAGAGCTCCTTCGCATGCTGGAGAGCCGTCTTGACAATGTCGTGTGGCGCTCCGGTCTGGCCGCCACCCGTCCCCAGGCCCGCCAACTCGTCAACCACGGTCACTTCCAGGTGAACGGACGAAAGTTGGACATCCCCTCCTATCGGGTCCGTCCCGGAGATGTGATCACCACCAAGGAACGATCCAAGGATCTCCTCGTCGTCGCCCACACTGTGGACACCTTGGACCGTCCCGTCCCCGAATGGATCAGTGTTGATCACGATGAGCGTCGGATCACCGTGCGTGACCTTCCTCGTCGCGATCAGATCGACACTGCCATCAATGAATATCTGATCGTCGAGCTCTACTCCAAGTGAGGTATACCCAGTGTTGATCGTTCAACGTCCCCACATAGAACAGGAAGAACTCAACGAAACCAGGGCACGGTTCGTGGTCGAGCCACTCGAGCCTGGGTTTGGTTACACGCTGGGCAACACCCTGCGGAGGACCCTGCTCTCCAGGATCCCGGGTGCCGCCGTTACCGCGATCCAGATCGAGGGTGTGGAGCACGAGTTCTCCACCATCTCCGGCGCCGAAGAGGATGTCGTAGACATAATCCTCAACATCAAGCAGGTGGTGATCCACACCGAGGACAACGAGGAGCACACCCTCTACCTCTCGGCAAAGGGGGCCGGCGATGTGACCGCGTCCGCTCTCAAGCTTCCGGCGGGTGTCGAGGTTGTCAATCCCGACCATCACTTGATGACCCTTTCCTCGTCGGGTTCCATCGAGATGGAGCTCACGGTGGGTCGGGGTGTTGGGTACCGCTCGGCAGAGGCGAACAAGGTTCCCGGGACTCCCATCGGTGTCATCCCCGTGGACTCCATCTTCTCGCCCGTGCGTAAGGTCGCCTACCAGGTGGAGAACACCCAGGTGGGACAGATGACCAACTACGACCGGCTTGTGCTCGATGTCGAGACCAATGGTGCCATCACCCCCGACGACGCCGTCTCTTCGGCCGGTAAGACTCTCAAGGAGCTGCTCGGTCTTTTTGCCGATCTCGCAGAGCTCGACGGTCTCGAGCTGGGGGAAACCGTGGTCGAGAGCACCGGCTCGCCCGACCTCGACCTCCCCATCGAGGCGCTCGATCTTACGGAGCGTCCCCGCAACTGTCTCCGTCGTGTCCAGATCGACACCGTCGGCGAACTGGTGACTCGCACCTCCGACGAGCTGCTCAACATCACCAACTTCGGACAGAAGAGCCTCGAAGAGGTACTTGCAAAACTCGACGAGCTCGGTCTTTCGCTGGCCGACGCCCCAGCGGAGAGCTAAGTGCCGCGTCCACGCAAGGGCCCCCGTTTGGGGGGATCACCGTCACACGAGCGCAAGATCCTGGCGAATCTCGCGGGTCAGCTCATCGTCCATGGACGAGTGGAGACCACCATCGCCAAGGCGAAGGCAGTCCGACCCGTCACCGAGAAGTTGATCACCAAGGCCCGCCGTGGCGATGTGCATTCACGCCGGATCGTCCTCAGAACGATCCATGACCGTGACATCGTCCACAAGCTCTTCTCCGAGGTGGCACCTCGCTACAGCGACCGCCCAGGCGGCTACACCCGAATCACCAAGCTCGGCCCCCGTCGCGGCGACAGCACCGAAATGGCAGTAATAGAGCTGGTCTGATTTTTGTGGGGGGCCGATGTTTGCATCGGCTTCGCCTCGCAAACTGAAGCCCCCCACACCCCCCGAGCATTCTTTTTGGTGATCGCGTTTGGGCCGGGTCCCTGAGGAAAGAGCATTTCTTGGATTCAGGTGAGACTGTGTTCCGCTACGACACCAAGCCTTGTGGGAGGACCTGGCCACCAC
This sequence comes from Acidimicrobiia bacterium, assembly GCA_009377735.1. Lineage (GTDB taxonomy): Bacteria > Actinomycetota > Acidimicrobiia > Spongiisociales > ZC4RG35 > WHTL01. The sequence goes on along the minus strand of WHTL01000111.1, from coordinate 2,266 downwards.
CAGTATCAGGGCCGGAGGCAGGTCATCAAGTCTCTCGTTCGAGATCGCAACCATTAGCGGTCACGAGACTACGGAGAAACGTCAGATGCAACGACACCGACCCGTAACACCAACTCACAACCACAGACAGACACCGGGGTCGTGGAGTTGAGGTCGGACGGCCGCAGCCACGCGGCACGTGAGGTAGAGGCGGCCGTTGGGGGTCTGGGGGACGGAGTCCCCCAGAAGAGACAGCTAGATCCTGAAGTCGTCGACTATTACGCGTTCGGCGTCTTCGATTTTGGGTTCCTGGCCTGCTGTTATGGCGTCGGCGATCTGGTCGACTGCCGTACCGCTCTTCTTCCAGCCTTCCATACGCCAGGCGACCACTCGATAGCCGTCGACCTCCTCGGCGTCGATGATCCAGCCCCTTCCGGAGACCGCCCGGAAGACAACGACTGCAAGGGCGAGGAGACCGAACAGGAGGTATTCCGCAGCAAAGGCGATGGTAGGCCAACCCACAAAGATCATGAAGAGCGCCGCTGCGATCACGGCGGCGACGATCAGGATCACCTTTATGGCCTTGCCGAGGGCAGCCAACAACCCGCCGGCACCGGCAGCTGCACCGCCGCCTCCTCCGCCACTATCGCCTCCGCCACGCTTGCCACCGCCCGAGCCCTTGCTCCTGCTACCTCCGGCCGACGAGAAGCGAGATCCCCCGCCTCCGGAGCCGCTGGAACCGCGTCCACTGGAGCTGACACGACCACTCGATGATCCAGCCGAGCCCGATGAGCTCGAGCTTGACCTGCCGCCTCCGACCCATATGGCGGTATTGCCTCGATTGCGACGTGTCGAATCCTGTTTCTTGTAGGTGATCGGACCGCGGGTGCGTTCCTTCGTGGTCGGTCGGTTGCGTTTGTAGTGATCCTTCCGGTTGGCGGGTCGCGCCGGCTCGAAAGGCTCCTCGTCCCTCCCGAACCGAAAGCCGAGATAGCGGGGTGGCTCGATGAGCCATCTTCTCTTCACGACCCAGCGACGCCCGTCGGGATCGGTCACTTTTCTCTGATGCATTCGCCTTCCAGTTCCGGTATCGGCAATCGGAAGCCACAACGATATCCTCTCCGGATGCGTTTGCTGATAATGACGATGATCGCCTCCTCAATGTTGGCCTCTCCACTGGGGGCGGTACAGCTCGACGAGATCCCTCCCGAGTCGGATGACGGTGTGTTTGTCGACCGCCATTAATGAGGAGTCCGGTATCGAGGAGGCCGTGGCGGAGGCGAGAGAAGCAGACGTGGCACTCTCCGTGGTGGTGCTCGATGGTACCCGGGATCCGGAGTCCGTCGCCGAAGAGCTCCTGGTGGACCTCGGCGGGGGCACGGTGATGGTTTTCACCAACACCGACTACTGGGTGGCGTCCGATGAGTTTGATGAAGATCGTCTTCAGGAACTGATCGACTCATCACCCGCTCTTGGAAGCATGGACACGGTAGGCGGTGTGGAGGACTTCGTAGCCGCCTCCACCGACGAGGGTTTCCCATGGGACATAGCGATCATTGCCGGTCTGGTCATCGGAGTCCTGTTGGCCATTGTTGGGCGGAGCTGGCGTGCCTGGACCACCAGGAGCCGCCGCCGTGACGCGGCCGAGACCCACAAGGCCAAGCTCCGAAGAAAGCTGGATTCGATTTCCGATCGCATCCTGGAGCTCTCTGTGCCGGTCCAGTTGGCGGAGGATTCAGGTATCACCAATCGGTTCGCCGATGTGACCGACCGCTACCGGACCGCCGACTCCGCCCTCGAGGACGAGGTCGAGGCCTCAAAACTCGACGCGATCGACTCGGCTCTGACTTCGGTCGAAGAGGACCTCACGATCATCGAAGGGATGGTTGAGCCTCATTCCGAGGCAGATGCTCCAACCGGCGACGGGGACAATCAGTCGGCCTGACGCCTTAAAGCGGACCGGGTCTATGCGCCCGGATCTCATCGAGGGCATCCGCTATGTCGTCGACGACACGGTCGAATACGACCTCTTCGTCTCCTGGGGTGCGTCCAATCGGGTCGCCGATTCGTATGACGATTTCGGTCTCGCTGGGAAAGGGGGGAATTGTGTTGAAGTGCCAGGATCCGTCGATGGTCACCGGCACCACCTGCAGATCCGGCGCAGCGCGGAATAACGTGACAGCTCCGTTTCGCCGGAACCGCTTCAGGGTTCCATCCCGTGACCTGCTGCCCTCGGGGAATATCACAGCCGAAGTTCCCCGTTCGATCGATGTCCTGGCCAGGTCGG
>WHTL01000131.1 GCA_009377735.1 Acidimicrobiia bacterium | reverse complement strand
CGGCGCCATCCCCGACACACCATGGATTCGGAGCTCGGTGATCTCCATCCTCCGACGATACCGGGCCGGGCATGGCCCGGCCGCCCGAACCCAGGGCGGAGGTGGTCGCCGGGCGGTGTCCTCCACCCTGGGTAGAGGTAGTCGCTCGAACCTAGGGCGGAGGTGGTCGCCGGGCGGTGTCCTCCACCCTGGGTTGAGGTAGTCGCTCGAGGCTCCCTGCCTAGGTTGGGGTTGGGGGAGTGTCGCTGAGTTGGCCGTCGGTGAGGTGGATGACCCGGTGGGCGATGTCGAGAAGGTCGGGGTCGTGGGTGGCCACGAGGATGGTGAGGTTTCCGTCGTCGACCAGGTCGCGGAGGAGTGCCATGATCTCCCGACCTGTCTGGGAGTCGAGCTGGCCCGTGGGCTCGTCTGCGAGAATCAACTGGGGGCGGTTGGTGAGGGCACGGGCGACGGCGACGCGTTGTTGCTCCCCACCCGAGAGCTCATGGGGTCGGTGCCCCATCCGTTCGGCGAGGCCCACCTGTTTCAACAACTCGGCCACCCTCGCCTCCCTCTCGATGGGGTCGGTGTTGACGAGACGTAGGGGAACCTCCACATTCTCGACCGCGGTGAGGATGGGTATCAGCCCGAATGCCTGGAAGATGTAGGCGATGGTGGTGCGACGTAACTCCACTAGGTCGGCCTCCGTGAAGTCTTCGAGCGCCCGATCACCGATGTTGACGCTTCCCCCATCGGGGCGATCCAAACCACCTATCACGTTGAGCAGGGTCGTCTTCCCAGAACCCGAAGGTCCCCGCACCGCCACTAGCTCGCCTCGGTTGATGGTGAGGTCGACATTGTCCAGGGCGAGCACCCTGTTGTCGCCCTTCCCGTACTCCCTGACCAGACCCCGGGCGACCACGAATCCATCTGATGCTGTGTGCCTACCCATCGTTCTCCTCCCCCTCTGGGTCTCGGTCGGGCCAGACGCCGATGTGGTCGGGTTCCAGCTCAAGCCGGACGAGCCTGTCCAGATTGAGTGCCTCCACATACTCAGCCGGCAGCTGGAGCCGCCCAACCTTGTCGAGGACGGCATAGTCGTGGGCAATCACCTCGTCACCCATGTTGCGACGCACCGTTTCGCTGCTGGTGCGGCCATCCCGTATCGCGACTGTCCTCTCCACCTGACCCGACACGAGGGGATCGTGGGTGAGGACCAGAACCGTGACTCCGAGATCGTGGCTGGCACTGCGCAGGACCTCGAACACCTCGGCCGATGTGTCGGTGTCCAGCTCCCCGGTGGGTTCGTCGGCAAGGAGTACCGACGGCTGGTTGGCCAGTGCAGTTGCCACAGCGACCCGCTGCTGCTCGCCGCCCGACATCTCGTCGGGGCGGTGGTCGCGGCGGTGGGAGAGGCTCACCACATCGAGGAGCTCGTCGACGCGGTCGCTCCGCACTTTCTCCGAAATCCCTGCCACGGCCAGGGGAACGGAGATGTTCTCGGAGGCCGTCAGGTATGGGAGCAGGTTGCGGCCGGTTTGCTGCCAGACGAACCCGATGGTCCAGCGTCGATAGGTGACCCGATCAGCATCGTCCATCGCCAGCAGGTCGTGGCCGGCTACCCAAGCCCGTCCCGCCGATGCGGTGTCGAGACCGCCCAGGATGTTCAGAAGGGTCGACTTCCCCGAACCCGAGGCACCCACGATCGCCACCATCTCACCAGATTCGACGATGAGGTCGAGACCTTGGAGGGCGACCACCTCGAGATCCTCCACCTTGTAGATCTTGACGAGCCCGTCACAGACGATCCGACCAACCTCTGGGGATTTCTCACGCCCGGTGGCGATGTCGATATCGTATTCCCCGGCCTCGGGCATCGGTGTCTTGTATTCGGTCATGTGGGTTCCTTACTGAACATTGTCACGCATCTCCGACCCTTAGGGCTTCAAGCCACGTACCCCTTCGGACCATCATGGCGACCGATATGGCCGCGACACCAACGAGAACAAGGGCGGTCAGGGCCACGATCGCCAGCATCAGAGGCTCGACGGTGAGCAGCGATGGGATGGTATTCGAATAGAACGCCGAAAGGTTGAGGGAGGGGGCGGTCAGAGAGGCGACCGCCAACCCACTGACGATCCCGAGCAGCACACCGATCACGGTGGGAACGGCCAACTCCAGGGCGACACCAGCCCTCACCTGGCCGGATGACATGCCGAGTGTTCGGAGATAGCCGAGATCCCGACGTCGGTTTCGGGCCGTCATCACCAGCGATGCCCCAATCGTGAGGGCGACGAGGAGGGCGGAGTAGCCCGACGCCACGGCAAAGGCTCTGGTGGTGCCCGATGCCAGTGGGACCTGCCGGTATCCGGTCTCTACTGCCTGTTGGGAGATGACCTCCAGATCTTCCGTCGCTGCCTCGGCGACTCCCGACGCCGGATTGCTCAAGAAGAGTTCATTCGATCCGAACTCGATAAGGGTCACAGCGGTGATCTGCTCGCGGGATGCGATAAGCCACGGGCCATCGGTGGGCATGGTTGGGAAGGTGTCGGTCAGTGCTACCACCTCGGCTTCCACCGTGGGGCTCCCGAATCTCATGTTGAGACGATCACCCACAGCCAATTTTCGGCCTGCCACTTCGTTGGTGGATGCGAGGACGGGTATCACATCCGTGGAGAGATCCTCGGTGAGGCTGTCGGGGAGTGGTCCGACGGGCGTACCCCTGATCACCTCCTGATAGTCGGCAGCATCGAGCAAGAGCCCGGGAACGGTGGCGGTGTTGATTCCCACACCGTCGATAAAGAGCACGTCCCTGGTGCCAGCGGCTTGAATGCCTGCGGGGAGGGAGAAGGCGCTGTCGGGTATTAACCCACCTTCGCCCGAGACGATGCGGGCATCCGCTCCAACCTCCTGCCACGCCGCCGCCCGCTGCCCGGCGTCGATCGAGGTGACCACGATCGTGGCGAAGATCGTGGTACCCACCCCGAGGGCAAGGATGAGGAGGGGCATGGCAGTGGCCGTAGGTTCTCGTTCCACGCGCCGCAGGGCGGTCACGACCACCGGGCCACGCAATCGGCGGACCACTTTGGTGACCCACCCCAGCGGATAATGGTAGAGACGCAGCACCACCACGGCACCGGCAAGTGCAACCAGGACGGGAACCCCCAGGATGACAGGGTCGAAGCCACCGGCGGCTATGGAGGCGCCGTCGTCCAACCTGAAGGCGACGGCAGCGACGCCCATGACGGCCAGTGCCAGGACGACGATCTCGGCGACGAGACGCACTTTCGAAGTCCCCATGTCGGAGTCGCGATCGGACATGAGCCCGTTGAGGTCACGTCCCGTGTCTGGAAGCGTTGCCCCCACCATTGCCAAGCCGGCAACCACGAACACCGCGGCGGACATCAAGGATGGGATCAGAACCCCTTCGCCGGGCATCAGGATCGTTGCCGCCACCGAACCTAGGAGTGCGGCGGGGAGTGTCACCAAGGCCGCCTCGGCCGAGGCGAGTGATATCAGCTGCCCCGGGGTGATGCCACGACTCCTGAGCAGGGCCACCGCGGAACGTCTCTTGCGTGCGAGGAACGACGAGGTGACCATAACCGCGGCACCGGTCATGACTAGAACGGCAAGCCCGGCAACACTCATGATGGTTATTGCCACCGCACGCTGACTCAGTTGGGCATCTACGATCTGGTCCAAACCCGTGCTGGCTGCGGCTTCTCCCCCGACGACAGGAACCGACTCGAAAGTGTCGTTGAGTTCACGGACCCCTTCCGTGATAGCCCCATGGCCGGCTGCCGACAGATGGGAAGCGTCGATGGACACCCTGACCTCGCTGCGGAGCGGTACGGGAAGGTTCGCCATGCTGCGGGTGACCTCGGAGGGGTCGGCGAGGACCGTGGAAACGACCACGAAATCGAGACCCTCCTGGACGACACCGGTGTTGTGCAGACTGGCATCCCCGAACCAGTAGGGGTCCTCCATAGGATCGAGCCGAAGGATTCCGGCAACCCGAGCCACGAGAGGAGCATCCTCGGTGCCGGGTGAACCTGCCAGCCCCACAGAAGTCGGTCTGGGAATCAATAGGATCTCGTCACTGACCTCCAAGCGGAGTTCGGAGGCAGGGGCTTCGCCGATGGCGACCTCCACCACCGGTCGTCTGGTCAGGTCCAGCTCGGGGGTGATGCCGGCGGTAGGTGGTAGCGGGTCGAGGGCGTCGGGGGAGATATTCGTGGTTTCGGCACTGGGTTGGGGCAGCCGGCCATGGATCACCTCGGCATAGTCGGCTGCGCCTGGTTGCACCCGCATACTTATAATTAGCGGTCGATAGTCGCTGGGGTTGATCCCCATGGGAACGGCGTCGAAATCGCCGGTGTCGACAACCTGATCGACACTCCTCGTCTCACCCGAGAACAGTCCGGGAAGGCCCTCGAGAACGGCCTCACTGCGTCTCTGCAACCATGCATTTCCCTCCCCCGACGGACTTTCGGCATATTCGGTGACCCTTACCGACCGCGCCGCAGGCTCGGCATCCTCCAGGGCTGCGTGGAGTCCGTCGGTCGTCAACTGTCCCAGGAACAGGGGGATACCTGAGAGAAGACCCGAGGTTAGGAGAACGATGACCGCCACGAAGAAAAGGGACAAGCCGTCCTGGCGTAGCCGTCTCGCCAGGATTGGCAGGAGCGAGAACAGCGGGCGGCGGCTGGTGTCCTCGGGGGTGGGGCTGTTTGCCACTAGACATCCTCTCCGAGACGGAGGACTGCCGCAACGTTCTGATGTTTGAAATTGGCCGTGATCATCGCGGAGAGGATTGCCATGGTGGCCAACCCACCGACGATCAGCAGTGCCGCCGTAACCCACGGGATGACCACAAGCGGCCGCGGAACGACCAAGAGTGATGATGGTGACACGGAAACGGAGGGGAGTGCCAGCCACGCCAATCCCAACCCGAGTCCGATCCCGGAAATGACACTCCCGAGGATGGTGAAGCCATTCTCGATGGTGAGGATGCGCGCCATTTCCCTTCGTGACGTTCCCAGGGCCTGAAGTAGGGAGAACTCACCCACACGTTGTCTTGCCGAAACGATCGAGGCAGCTGTCAGCCCTATCACGGCAACACCCAGCGCCGCGATCAGTCCGATGATGAGACTACCGATGATGCCCAGGGCCAGGGGATCGTTCAGTAGGCTCTCGGCGTTGTCCTCGGCACCGACGACGGTCCGGTTGGTGAATGGTGGGGAGAGGAGATTCGCCCCGACGATTTCGGCATCTGCGCCGTCTGCCAGCGAGATGTGCCACTGGGTGGGAGGCATGATGTCGTGGGCGGTCTGTAGTGACAAGATCTGAAGCCCTGCGGCATCGGCGAGTATGCCGGTGGCGCTTGGGTCGAGTCCCGGAATACTCTCTGCAACGCCCACGAGGTGCAACGATATCTCCTGGCCTTCCACCTCGAAGGTCGCCTCGTCCCCCACCGCATAGCCGCCTTCCGTGAGCAGGGATCGTGACGCGATGACCGGGAGGGACTCGATCGGGGACGCCACCGTTGCCCACGACCGGAAGGTGACTGTCTCCTGGATATCCCAGTTGACATCCACGGTGTCAATGCTCAGGTTCAGCCAGCCCTCCCCAGCCGGATCGAGCTCGGCGCCGGGTTCCCCGCGATAGATGACACCTGCTCCGGGAGCCACAGCCCACTCCGCGTCGGCCGGTATCGTCGTTTGATCGTCCTCTGATCGGGCTACCACCTCGTGGATGGTGAGCTCATGGGTCATCGGCGTCGGGACATCGAACTCGAACCCTGCGATCTCGGCTGGCGGCGGGAGGAATCCTTCGACATCGTCGGTCACCGATCGCAGGTCAGCGGTCAATTCGACGGTCTCTGCACCAACGGGCTCACCAGCCAGCGGGATTGTGTGGAACAGACCGGACCCGTCACGCAGGGTGACCCTGGCGCGAACCGGCTCGGTCGACGGTGGCTCGGGCTGGTCGGGTTCGAGGGCTGCGATGTCCGACACGGAGACGGTGATGGTCCGAGTGTCCTCCGGCAGGATCATGCCCGGTTCGTATTGATCGACTCGGAGTTCCTCTCGGACCACATCGAGGGGCCGGTCTACGAGGTCGGGGCGTATGGAGAACCCGTCGCCGAGTTCCCCGGTCGATATAGCGGCGAGCTGGGCCGCCTCCCCGAGCTGGTCGGATCGGGCGTTGGCGGTGATGACACCGCTCACCGATGCAACACCCTCTACCGAGCCGTAAGCCCCGGCGATCTGCGACGAGGGGAAGGCGCGGTTGGGTCCGAGATAGGGGGTGACCACGAAATCTGCAGGTACCGCGAACGATGCCTGATCCAGCTGCGACTCCGTCCATGTGCCCGAGAAGCTGGCGGTGAAGAAGCCGATGGTGGTGGCCATGGTGAGGAGCAGCGCGGAACGAGTGTGATAGACGGGGCGACGGGCGATCTGGCGGCTACCTAGGGGGGCGGCGAGGGAACGCGATCTGCGTGCCCACCGTTCGCCGATTCGCCCCGCCAGGGGGATGAGTCGAAGGGAGAGCACCGCACCGGCGAGTAGGGCGATGGTGGGGGCGGCGACCAGGGTGGGGTCGGCGCTTAGTTGGCCCGATGCGCCACTGGTGAGGGGGCCTTCGTAACGTCGCAGCTGCCAAAGGCCGACGATGGCGAGGATTACCAGGGCGATGTCCAATCCGGTCCGTTGCCAGATCGGGGCGCGTCGATCACGCCCCTGGGAGGACCGAACCTCCATGTAGGTGTTGGCCTGTCGCCGGGCCGGGCCCACCATGGCGAAAAGACAGAGGGCGCCGGCGATGGTGGCGAATCCCATCGCGGCGGGCGATATAACAGGACTCAACTGGAGACCTGCCGCGTTGAGAGGCCCGAAGTTGTCGAGGATGCCGAGAAGACCCATCGCCACCACCGGTCCCAGCAACACTCCAGGCACCACGATGAGCAATCCCTCAAGAACGGACACGATTGTCAGTTGACGGGAATCTATTCCCCGTGATTGGAGAAGTGCGGTTTCCACCGAGCGAGACTCCACCAGAAGACCGGCAGCGAGGACCAATGCGTAGAGGGACAGAATGGCCAGCTGGGAGATGGTGAGCACCACTGTTGTCCTGCTCACGGTGAGTCCCGATGTGGCGGAATCGAGCAGATCGGGAAGACCGGTGGAGACCGCCAACCGCGTCCCTTCGGGTAGGGCTGGCTCCAGATCGTCTGCGATCCCGGTGGCGGCCGATCGAAGCTGGGCCACTTCCTCGGGGACGATTCCCAGGGGATCGGGGATCAGCTGTGCGCCAACCACGGAATCGCTGTCACCCAACATCGTGGTGAAGCCTCCGGCTGTGCTCCATAGTGGCCCGATGGTGATGAAACCCCCGCTCTCGACATTTCCCGTGACCGCCAGCTCGTCACCCCACCAGATGGGGTCCGTGGGTGCCTTTGGCTCGACCGACCCAACGATCGTGACAGCGACGGTGGTCTCCGACGCCCCCGCGGTGACGAGCTCCAATTGGTCACCGACGCCCAATCCCGTTCTCTCGAGAGCGTGGCGATGGGCAACCACCTCGTTCGGGCCGGAGGGATGACGACCGTCTATGACTGTCACAGCCTCCTCGAGCCCCTCCCGGTAGGAGATCACCGTTCGGGTCTTCTCATCGAGACCAAGCCGGGAGGGGAATGCGAAACTGGCGCTTTCTGTGATGGTGCGTTGTTCCACCGCGGTCGGAAACCCTGCCGTCTCCACCGCAGTTTCCACAGCCGTCTCGATCTCGGTGAGGGCGGTGGCCGGGGCGCGGACCTCCAGTTCGATTCCGGACTCGGTGGGGGGAGCGTCGGTGATCCGGCTTTGCAAACCGGCAGTACTCATGGCGTCGGAGTACATCGGTCCCGCTGCGAGCAAGATCGTAGAAATGAGCACCATCACCGCGGTAGCGGCAAGAAGTACCCTATCCCGTCGGGCTCTGGCGCCGATGATCGAGAATGCCCATCTGATCACGGTACGCGGACCGCCTCAGCCCGACCATCGATCGGACGGCCCCTCACCTCCATCATTGCGCGAATATTACGTCCCCCCTCGTTGCATACCGAATAGAGCGACCCTCAGCTTACAGGCACGCAATCGTCGCAAGGTCTCAAACCAGCCTTCTCGGCTTCGTCCCTGGTGCGGAACTCGAAGTCGACGTTCGACATATCCGTTCCACACGACGGCAGGCAATAGTGGTCCTCGTGCCCCAAATACCTGATCCCGCGGTCCGCTAGATCCTCGAGATAGTCGACGGAGAGACCTTCGTTCTCCAACAGGATCCTTTTGTTACCGGTGTGTCCCAGGGAGTAGGCACCAAGATGACCATCTGAGCGGACCACCCTATGACAAGGGATTATTAGTGGAACCGGGTTAGCCGCCATCGCCGACCCCACAGCCCGATTCGCCCTGGGATTTCCGATCCTCGTAGCGAGCCAGGCGTAGGGCCGCACTTCGCCCCTGGGAATATCGGACGCTGCGATGAGAACCGAACGGCGAAACTCCGTGACTCGGGAGAGGTCGAGGGGCAGCTTGCCCGGGGTGCCTCTTTCCAGGGCCTCTGGGATTCGTCGCCCCCATGCCTTTGGGGGCTCGGCCTCGATCCGGGTCTCATCGGTGCCGAGACGTACCGAGGTCACACCAGTTGGGTTGAATGAGACTGAAACCATGCCGACGGGTGACTCGTAAATGTGGAAGCCCTCAATGAGACCCGTCCCCAGCATGACACCGGATTCGACTTTTTCTGGTGCCCGCTCTCGAAGTGCGGCGAGTTGTTGTTCGATGCTCATGCCTGCTCCTCAATCACCAGTCGGAGTTTCGCCAGCCCCCTACTCACATCGGATTTCGCCGTTCCCGCCGGCGTGCCCAGGGCGTCAGCTAGTTCGTGGTAATTGAGACCCACGACATGACGGAGCACCACGGCTCGGCGCTGCCGATCGCTCAATGTTCCGAGGAGGCGATTCCACATGTCGAAGTCGACCGGATCGGGGTCATCGCTGCCATGACGATCGAACAGCTCCACCGGAGTAGGCCGTCGGGACCGGTCCCTGGCAAAGTTCCTACCCAGGTTCAGGGCGATGGTCCAGATCCAGCCCCGTAGTCTCAAGTCGAGAATCCGGGCCGATGGGTACTTCTCCAAGGCGCGGTATGCCCTGATGAACGTCTCCTGGATCAGATCCTCGGCGTCGGCATGACTATTCATCCGGCGCAACCCGGAGTACAGGTCGTGCTGAAAGCAACGGACGAGTTCTGGAAAGGCGCTGGCGAGGTCGTCGCACAGCCTCTGCTTCATGTCATCCATAGACGCGTGCTGTCTAGCTCCATCAAAGATAAGAACCCCATTCTCCCCCATCCCGTTGCGGTTACATGCGGGGGGCCGATGTTTGCTTCGCTTTCGCTCGCAAACTGAAGCCCCCCACACCCCCCGAGCATTCTCTTCAGTGGTCGCGACAAGATCGGCTCGCGGAGTTGCCTAATCGGTGTCCAGGTCCTCTGGTAGGGGGTCGTGGGGGTCTTCGGTTATTTGGGCTTCGGGGTAGAAGTCGCCGATGTTTCCCTCTGAATCCATGGTTGCCGCCTGAGGGCTTTCTTCGTTGAGACGCAGACCCCGCATGATGAACGTTGCCACCTGGGAACGGGTGATTGGTTTCAATGGACAGAAACGGGTGTTCTTTGGAGGGTTGCAACCCACCGTGATCCCTGCATTGGCTACGGCGTCGATGGCGTTCTCGGCGTAGTGGCCGGTGTCGTCGGCGAATCGGTCCTCCTGGCTCTGCGCGATCTGGAAGGCCCTCTGTATAAAGACCGCCATCTCGCCCCGGCTCACACTCTTCTCCGGGCAAAATCTGGTGTTGGCGGGAGGATCGCATCCGAT
>WHTL01000316.1 GCA_009377735.1 Acidimicrobiia bacterium | reverse complement strand
TAGGAGATCGGTGATGGCGGCGGCGTGGTTCTCGTGGGCGGTCGCCGTCCCGACAACGATGATGTCGTGGAGAATGCCTTCCCAGGTTGCTCCGCTCAGGGTCACGGTGGCGACATCGTGGAGGACGTCCGGCAGCATTTTCAGGGTTCGTCCCACCTCGGCCTCATCGACTGCGCACACGTCACAGATTCCCTGGGTAAGAATGAGATCAGGGGCGAGATCGACGAGGAGCTCACCATCGATCTGGTAGATGGCCCGTCCCGCATTGACCGCCTCGACAATGGCAGTATCGATGGCAGCAGGATCGAATCCGTCCAGATCCATACCAGAGGTGATTTTCGGGAGATCGTCGACAACCGTCGGTGGGTGGTCGCACTCGTGGCTGACCGCCACCAGCTCCGGGCCGAGACCGAGGGAAACGGCAATCTCGGTGGCAGAGGGAAGCAGGCTGACGATCCTCACGTCATCCCATCCGTCAGGGCAGGCTCACTGCGTGAGTACGGAGGTCGTCGAGGTCGACGAACTCCAGGGCCGAGACATGGGTGGCCCCGAGGACGACGGGGCAGGCGACACCGGCTTCGAGTGCTTCGGCCCATCTGGCGGCGCAGACACACCACTGATCTCCGGGTCGGAGGCCTTCGAACCCGAACTCGGGTACGGGGGTGACCAGGTCGTTGCCGCGACTGACACTGAAATCGAGGAATTCGACAGTGACCCGGCAGCACACGATATGGAACCCAGGGTCGTCGCCCCGATTCTCACAGCAACCGGTGCGGTGGTACCCCGTGAGGGGTTCATCGGAGCAGGTCTGAAGTTCAGTGCCGAGGACATTGCGTCGCTGCATCCCGAATCAGGGTAATGGCCCGTTATCCGGACGGCTCCCCCCTCCTTCGTATTCGAGGGGGGAGAATATCTCTAGGGGTGCGAACACCGTCCGATCGGCGTTCCTGACCACACCCTCAAAATGGGCCCTACTCGTCTAGATGATCGAGGGTGCGATCCATAATCTCGTTACGCTCCTCGGCGGTGGAGATGCCCTCGAAACCGAAGCCGTGGAGGACCGAGTCCTCGGTGGTCACCGCCGCCTTGAAGTCGAACAGACTTTCGGAACGGGCCCAGTCGTTGGGATTGTCCCGGGTGCCTTCGGGTTGGCCGGGAACCGTCCAGCCACCCAGATCATCCTCGAACGAGGTCTCGGCAATAGAGGCGCCATCGACGGTCACCGTGGTGTCATCGACGAACACGCCTACCCCCTGGGTGGCCCAGTCACTGATGTAGGTGATGGAGACCTCGACCTCACTCCCCGCATAGGAGGACAGGTCGATCGACCACTGCTCCCAGCCCTCGCTGGGCCCCGAGGTGGCATGCCACTCACCGGTGGTGCCGGTGGGCTCACAGTTGGGTCCTTGGTAGTGCGTGGTGAAGGGATGGATGTCATCCCATCCCGAAGCACAGGAATCCCCGGTGGTCTGGTCGGTGTGACCGTTGGCGTCGGGGAGGGTGGTCCAGTCGTCCTCACCGACGGTGTGAGCCTCCACCGTCAGGAAGTCCCAGTTGCCCTCAGTGTTGTAACTGGTCCAGAACTCGAGACTGGCCGACGTCGCCCCGCTGAGGTCGACGGTGCGGGTCAGCCGCTTGTAGCTCTCGTCGGCGATCTGGCTGGCGGCGTAGAACTCGCCGGTACGGGGCTCGAACGGGGGTGCGGCTCCCTCTCCAGCCCACTCCACCGAGCCGAAGCTGGTGAACAGCGGGTAGTCGTCTGAGGGAAGCCGGAAGCTGGTGGTGATCCAAGACGCCGTCCCGGTGCCCTTTGTGTTCGTCCCGTCGACGGAACCCTGATTGGCGGCGCTGTCACCGCCATCGAGAGTCCAGGCGTACTCCTGGTAGGGCGCGTCGATCCCCTCCAGTGGGCGGGCATTAGCATCGGTGTCCAGGCCGCCGTGTCGCGCCCTTTCGGTCCCTCCCAGGTAGTACTGGAAGAAGTCGTTGGACAGGATCAGACAGTCACCCGACGTGCATGGCTCGTCGGGGTTGGTGTCTTCGCCGTAGGTCACCCCGAAGAACTCCTGGAAGCCGACGTTCTTGCCGGTGGCCACCAGCTTGCCACCTTCGTTGATGTAGTCCCGCAACACGATGTTCATGTCGTGGGCAAGCTTGGTGGAGGCGATCCCGCCCTGGAACTCGGTGACGAGGTTGTCTCCCGTGTACCAGATGACGGAGTCGTAGTGGCTGAGGACCCCGAGGGGATCGGGGGCCTCGTCCTGGGCGACCACGTCGTAGAGATCCCACGTGTATCCATTCGCCTCGAGGGCGTCGCCGTAGTAATCGACGTACAGCAACTCCGTGACACCACCGGCGATCTCGTTGCCGTAGTTGGTGTCGGCGACGACCAGCACATCGCCACCGATATCGTCGGCGACCGTATAGGTGAAGGGTTCGCTCTTCTTGCCGTTCGCCTCGAACCAGACCTCAACGGAGTCACCCGGTGAGGCCCCCTCCACCTCTCCACGGACGTAGTGGTAGTAGGTGTCGAACTCGTCACCGTAACGTTCCCCACCGTCCCATTCCGAGGTGTTGTCCAGCTGGCGCTTCCCATCGTTGATCCGGTAGTACATGCGTACCTTGCCCAGATCGCGGTCGGCCACTGCCTGTACGGTCTGGTCGGAACCGTACGACGTGGAGAACTCCGCGACCACGAAGTCCGGAACCGAGTTACCGAGATGGCTCACCGGCTCGTCGGGGTTCTGTGCCGACTTGGCGACGTCGAGGGCGAAGGCGAGGTTGTTCTGGAACTCCTCTTGGATCAGTTCCTCGTCGTCGGGGAAGTTGAACCCGCTCTGGCAGTCGGCGGCCTCCCACTCGTCGTCGGGATCACGGTTGCTCGCCGTTTGACAGGTCGACATCTCGGGGGTGAAGGCGAGGGTGTCGTACATGGCGTGGGCATGGTTGGTCGTCTCGCCGTTGGTCGTGTACAGCTCGGCGGAGATGTCGGGGTCGTACCCGGGAATCGCCGAGTCGGCGTCATTTCCGGCGAGCGCCTCGTAGACCACGTCGTCGGGTGTCGGTGTCGCCACCTGCCAACCCGTCCCGTAGAGGAGCAACTCCGCTGCGGAGTGATAGTTGATCTGGTATTCGAACCCGATGTCGGCGAGTAGGCCGTCCATGGCCTGCGTCTCCGGCTCGGAGTTTGGTGCCGTGCCGCGATAGGTCTCGTCGAAGGGGTCGGTGGCAGAGCCCTCGTTGTCGTAATTCCATGTGTAGGCGAAGTTGCGGTTCAGGTCGACGCCGTCGCCGGGTGTGATCTCACCGTCACCGTTGTTGTCACGCAGGTTCTTGCGCCACAGCCTGTCGGTGGTATGGGTGTATTGATAGCCGTCGGGATTCGCGACCGGGACAAACCAAAGCTCCGTCTTGTCGAGAAGCCCCCTGATCTCACTATCGGTGTCGTAATTCTCCAGGAAGTAGTCGAGGAGGCGGAGGTTCATTTCTGGGGTAATCCACTCCCGGGCGTGTTGCGCCGCCGAGTAGAGAACAGCTGGTCTTTGCCCGTCGGACCGCTGGTTGGCGTTCTTCGTTACCTTCAACGCCCAAACGTCTCGGCCCTGGATGGTGTCACCGATGTCGACCAGCTTCACCAGACGGGGATAGGCCCCGGCGGTGGCGAGGATACGCGCCTCGATACCGTCGGGCCCGTCCCAGGGTTTGTAGACGCCGTCCGCCTGGGCGGCGGCGCGGCGTCGGGCGACCCCATCCCGGGGGGAGAGCTCTATCCCATCGGCGGCGAGGTCGGCTATTTGGGCTTCGGTCCCAATGACCTCAATCCGGAATCCCTCGTCCGTGGCTTCTTGTTGGGAGACGTCGATACCGTCCTCCCTCATCTTCTGCAGCTGTTGCGGTTCTACCGTTCCCTCAAATGCCTGAAGGGGGCCTTCACGGGGATCGGCCCGATCGGGCACTGCGATACCCGGTAGGGGGATCATGGCCGTCATAAGCATGACGGAAAAGAGAATGATGGTGACGCGGCGCATCTGCGTACCTCCTCGAGAGCCGTGGCCGTACGGTCCAACCTATCGAGTTCCCGATAGTTATGTCGGCCGAAACGACTCTCGTCTGAGACCTGCTTTGACAGTGGAAATCTCGGGAGAACTGCCTAGTGGTCTGTCGCTGGAATGATGCCGCGGTGTCCAGTCCAACAGCGAAACTGGCGAGAGGTAAGACATCAGGTCGAAGCCACACCGAACCCCAAGCCCACCCCGAGACGACAGATAGGCACCGTTGTCGGATAGTTGAGGTTGGACGGCCCCGACCACGCGACCAGGTGAGGACGAGGCAGCCGTTGGGGGTCTGGGGGACGGAGTCCCCTAGAAGTAGCAATGACGACCGATACCCGTGGTTCCCGATAGGCTCAGGACTGATGACTCCCGTCTACATCGTCGACTACATCAGAACACCTATCGGTCGTTACGGGGGTGCTCTCGCCCCGGTAAGGACGGATGACCTCGCCGCCCTTCCGGTCACTGCCCTACTCGAGAGGAATGCCGGGACTGACCCG
>WHTL01000096.1 GCA_009377735.1 Acidimicrobiia bacterium | reverse complement strand
GCAACCGCCAGACCGAGTAGGAATGCCGACACCACCGCCGACACCTCGGTCCCATCAACAGCGAAGCCGAAGGCGTCTCGCAATTGGGGGAACCCCGGAAGAATGATGTCGGTTCCCAGCGCGGCACCCGCCATGGTGAACGCCATCAGGATGGTGAACTCAACCCGACCCAGTTGCTGAGGTGACGTTCCGACACGCATTCCGGTCAGGGTATCCCATCGCGGAAGGGGCTAGGTCACATGGCTCACATGAAATGGGCCGGGTCCACCACCCAGACATTCTCCTCACCAAGCTCGCCTCGGATGGAGCGGACCTGCTTGGCGAGGTAGCCGTCCTCACCATCCCACACCACCACGGCCTCATCCGTATGCTGACGAAGCCACGCGTCGCGTCGTGCGAAGGAGGCTGCAAGCCCCTGCTTGCTATCAGGCCGGGACCGATCCAGGGTCACCACCTCGCTGGCATTGCCCATGAGTCGCTGAAATACATCGCGTGTACGTTTTGGCCACTGTTCCTCCATCCCGGGGAAAGGGAGCACCGGGATGTAGTCGACACCACACTTCACAGCTGCCTCGACACCAAGGGTCTCGGTTCCGAGCCCCATACCCGAGACCACGACCAGATCATCATGCATCTCGACCTTCGCCCGGACGATGTCACAAAGATGGGCCAGAAGTCGGTCCTGGATCTCGGTGTCGTCGTAACCGCCGAGCTCGGGTGGGCGATGACCCGTTATCAGAATGCGCTGGCCCTCATGATCCGACGACATCCGCAGTTCGGTCTCGATCGCTTCTATCTCCGATTCGGGGTCGGTAGAGACACCCGAGAGCGCTTTCTGGTCGGCGCCGGACTCCACCGCCAAGGCATCCACGAAGTCGTTCCATTTGTCCCCCGAGTGGCCCTTGACCCAGCGGAATACCACATCACCGTTGTTGACCGCGGTCACGAGCGGCTCCCAGAGATCGCGGTTCGCTACCGGTTTACGCTGGCTGTTCTTCCAGTCGCGGGCGATCCAGCCCTCCCACCAGCGATCCCGAAAGCAGTTGACGATATAGGTGGAGTCGGATCGCACCTCTAGGGGATGGTCCAGCGTTGTGACGGCATCGAGGCCAGCCGAGAGCTCCATTCGCTGATTGGTGGTATGAGGAACAGCCCCACTTGCATACGGTCCATCGGGTACGGCCCAGGCCCAACCGCCCGGTCCGGGGTTCCCGGAGCAAGCACCATCGGTGTAGACAATCGTCCGGGAGACCATCATCACTCAGCCCTCAAGCTTGGATCGGACCGTGTCGAGGAAATCGACCAAACCTTCGTCGTCCTCATCGCGATCAAAGATGGGGAGGTCAGCGTCCACTTCGGTGATTTCGGCGACAAACGACTCCCGCAGATCATCGTCGAGACCGGCACGAAGGACAACCGCATCGAACCTCTCATTACGCCACAGGTGACGCATATCGGCGCTGCCAACCACTCCCACGACGTCATGACCGAGGGGGCGCAGCTCTCGAATGGTACGCGCCAGCACACCGGCATCGGACCCCACCACGAGGATTCTCGGGTCAGACACGGTTGTTCCTGACAGGATGTGAATCCGGAGGGGAAAAGGTCGGCTCAGGTCTCATCGGTCGTCAGCACCATAGTGTAAGGAGTCTCGCGAATGGGAGGACGACGACGCTTGCTGCAGAGATGTTGCAGCGGCGGCGCATCCATTCGCTCATCCCTCGGGGTCTAGCGCCGTTGCTGAGCGATATTGTGCCCCGCGACATACCAATGGTCGACTAAGGTTTATTCCCAGTAAATGGGACGCGGAGAAACCATCGAGGATCTTGCGGTGCTCACGGGTGTACCCGCGAGCACCATCCGTATGTACCAGCACATCGGGATCCTCGACCCTCCACAACGACAGGGCCGGATCGGGATCTACAGCTCCGCTCATGTGAAGCGTATCGAGACCATCCTGGAACTCAAGGACCTGGGATTCTCCCTCTCCGGGATACGGGTACTCCTCAACCCGGAGGCGCGCACCCAGCTTCTCACCAAGACATTGGGGGAGGGGGATCCGATAGCGGAACCTGGGTCGCTGGTAGACGGACGAGTCCAGTTCCTGTCGCTTCTGCAGAGTCTCGACGACGAAGAGGGCTCTCTCCGACGCCTGTTCGAGGGCACCAGCAAAGGGGAGCGGCTCCCTGTGACCCAGGCGAGCATCGAGCTGGCACGGTTAGCGGTGGGGATCGGAGTGCCAACGGATGTGATCCTCGATGAGATGCGTTACCTGCGGGACACCGCAGATGATCTAGCCCAACACTATGTCGAGTTGCTGAAGGCGGAGGACTTCGATCGCAAGCTCCTCGACGGATTCGTCAGCGCCCAGGATCGAAGTGAGATCGCGGATTTCTGGGTAGTGCTGCTACGCCAGGCTCTCAGCTTTGCCATCGAACGTTCCCTACGGCGTCTTCTGGAATCCGACTAGACCACTTAGGGGCATCCCGCCAAATGCCCCGGTTTCGGGGGGACGTTACCCTCGTGTCTCTATGATCTCGCTCGAGGTAGCCCAAGAATTGAAGGACGCAGGCCTTTCTTGGGAGCCGGAGTTGCATGACACCTTCGCCATCCCCTTCCCCGGGCTGGAGGACCGTCGCTTCGTGTTTGCCGACCTCACCGTCGATGTAACAGCCCTTGCCGGTCTGGCAACGATCACATTCGGCGGATCCGCCGAATGGTCCCTCGACTACGTATTCCGCTCCGACGCCGTTTGGCTCCCCAACGACAGCCAACTCGTCGAGCTCCTTGGGGATCGTTTTCAGGTGATGGTACGCCTCGACGACGGCTACCGGTGCTCCGTGAAGGTAGACGATCAGGTCAGCTTCGAGGCGGCAAACCCGTCGGATGCCTACGGGCTTGCTCTAGTCACCATCCTCCGTCAAGAGGCTGATCTCGGCGACTGACCCCACGATGTGGTTGGGCCGATAGGGGGACCGGGCAACCACGGCGTCACCTGCGGTGACACCACTCATCACGAGCACGGTCTCCAGACCCGCCTCCATTCCGCCCTTGATATCGGTATGGAGATTGTCACCAACCATGTACGTGTCCTCGGAGTGGACATCGAGGTGATTGAGGGCAGCCCGAAACATATAGGGGTTGGGTTTACCCACCACATAAGGCGACACACCCGATGCCTTTTCGATCAGAGCAGCCACGGCACCGGTTGCTGGGGCTATCCCCGACTCAGTGGGTCCGGCGGTGTCGGGATTGGTTGCGATGAAGCGAGCCCCGTCGGCGACGAGGCGAACAGCCGTGGTGATGGTCTCGATATTCAGCTGGGAGGACTCCCCCAGCACGACGTAGTCGGGGTCGATCTCGGTGATCACGTATCCCGCATGATGGATAGCTGTGGTCAGGCCACTCTCCCCCACTACAAACGCGGTGGCGGCAGGCGCCTGGTCGTTCAGGAAGTTTGCCGTCGCCATCGCCGAGGTAAAGATCCGCTCGGGAATAATATGGAGACCCATGGTGCGTAGACGATGCGCCAGGTCCAAGGGGGTGTACATCGAGTTGTTGGTCACCACGAGATAGCGCCGATCGCTCGACTCGAGACGTTTGAGGAACTCGGCCGCACCGGCCACAGGAGTGTTCCCCCGGACCAGAACCCCATCCATGTCGAGGAGAAAATGTTGTCTGCTCATCTATACACGAGCCTACTAAGTGCCCCCCACCGCAGGTTCGTGGGTGTTTCAACGACCAGCGACGAAACACGCGCACATACCTACGCCGGTGAGCACTAAGGGTCGACCGGGGCGAAGTGACGTGGTTGCAGGACGAAGACCATCTCACTCCGCGCCAAGGGCGCCTCCTCCCAATCACGAACCAGAAGGTCAATCCCGGCAACCGTGGCAGTCTTCATCGCCACCGCACCACCGGTTAGGTGTGCCACCAGTCCGGACCAAACGGGCTCGTGTCCCACGATCATCAGTCGCTCAACGTCCGGGGCACCCGCCACCACCGAGAGCACGGTGTCGATGCCCGTCCCATACAGGTCATCGGTGACCTCCATCTCCGCGGTCCAATCTCCCGACTCCCTGGCCAATTCGGCCGTCGTTTGGGCCCGGGTAGCCCCGGAGGTGATGACATGGTCCGGAGCCTCGCCCACCTCGGTGAGGAGACGCCCCATCGTCTTTGCGGCCTCGATGCCGCGACGGTTCAGGGGTCGATCGTGGTCGGACATTCCGGTAGACCAGTCCGACTTTCCATGACGCATCACGAGAAGTCTCCGCATCAAGAAGACGATACCTGTTTCGCTGCGGCCGTCCTCGTCTCCGATTTCGATTCACACTTTCCAGAAATGCCCAGTAATCTCTTGCTCTAGCTAGCAAAACGCTTGCAAAAGTGCAGGTAACGCTTCATCCCCGGTGAAACTCACCGGGGTTTTTGATTGTTAACCCCGAGGTCTTCCCTCATGAAAAAATCCTTGCTCCGGCGCGTCGCGCTGGCAACCATCATTCTCGTCGCGATCCCCTTGCTCTCCACCCAGGCCCTCGCGTCAGCGCCACCCGAAGCGGATGGCAAGGGCCCCTATGTCGATGCGGACGGTACCACCCACGAGGACGCCGTAGCCGCAATCTGGGCCGCCGACGTGACCACAGGATGTGGTGAGTGGCTCTTCTGTCCCGACGAACCGGTCACCCGAGCCGAAATGGCGGCCTTCCTCACCAGGGCCCTCCCTCTGGAACCCGCCAAGGACAAGATGTTCGTCGACACCAACGACAATCCCCACCGCGACGCCATCCGCGCCATCGCCGCCGCAGAAGTTACCCACGGCTGCTCCCGAGAGCATTTCTGCCCCGATGAACCCGTGACCAGGGAGCAGATGGCGAGCTTCCTCGCCCGTGCCCTCGAACTGGAAGGCACCACCAACCACCCCTTCCAGGACATCAGCGACAGCGTTCATGAGGTCGACATCGCCCTGATTGCGTCCAAGGGACTCACCTCCGGTTGTAGCCCCACCAAGTTCTGTCCGGAGCGGTTGGTGACGAGGGCGGAGATGGCGGCGTTTCTGGCCCGAGGTCTCGACCTACCCGTGCCCGACAAACTCCCTTCGATACCCGAGGACGTGATTGCGGATTATCGCGACGAGACCGGCGATGATTCGGATGAGCCGAGAGAACCAGGTGCCGAAGGCTGGCGAGACCTGGTGGAGCAGTACTTCCCCGCCAGCGAGGTCGACCGGGCAATTCGAATCATCGACTGCGAATCGAATGGCGACCCCAACGCCCGAAACCCCTCCTCGGGTGCAAGCGGTCTCTTCCAACACCTCCCCCGCTATTGGCCAGAACGCTCCAACGCAGCTGGATTCGCCGGTAGCTCCATCTACGACCCCGAGGCAAACATAGGCGTAGCCGCCTGGCTGGTCTACGAGTATCCCGCCGGCGGCTGGCACCACTGGACCTGTAAGT
The DNA here is from genome assembly GCA_009377735.1 of Acidimicrobiia bacterium. GTDB lineage: Bacteria > Actinomycetota > Acidimicrobiia > Spongiisociales > ZC4RG35 > WHTL01. The sequence continues at coordinate 6,652 of WHTL01000096.1, read as the reverse complement.
AGTTTGAGGCGGGTCCGCCGACCCGGAGAAGAGTTGCGTTTGGGGGAAGGTGGCTGTGGAGGGAAAGGCATGACGCATTCGGTGGATCGCGACCAAAGGGGAATCTCCAAGTCAGCGATACTACGGACCGGGTGTGCCGCAACGAGCGACGACCACGACCTCCCAGACGTAGGTGGTGATGCAGATGCCGTGGTGGCGGGTAGGAAACCAAAGCCGCGGCAAGCAATCCACCGGCCAAGCCCGCGGCAAGGTAAGACATCGAGTCGAGACACCATCCAACCCGAGTGTCACCGAAACACGACAGACAGCCACAGGGTCGCGGAGGTGAGGCAGGACGGCCCCGATCCCGCGAAAGTGAGGCAGAGGCAGCCGTTGGGGTCTGGGGGACGGAGTCCCCCAGAAGTTACAGTCTTCTTCATGTCGTTGTTGTCTGCCCGACTCATCGTTTTCTTCGCGTCGGCGGCCGTGCTTGTCATAGAGACGCTCGCCACACGGCTGTTGGCCCCGTATATCGGGGTCAGTCTGGAGACGTTCACGGGTGTGATCGGGACGGTCCTGGCCGGAATCTCGGTAGGTTCATGGATGGGAGGCAGGCTGGCCGATCGGGGTGATCCGTCGCGATTGTTGGGCCCCATCTTCATTCTCGGAGGCCTCACGGCGATGGCATCACCGACGATCGTGACCATGGTCGGACCGGCTTTCACCGGGGCGAACCCAGTGTCGATTGTTGTGATCACGGCACTGGCGTTCTTCCTCCCTGCAACGGTTCTGTCGGCCATCAATCCAGTCATCGTCAAGATCAGACTCGAATCCCTGGCGAACACGGGGGAGGTGGTTGGCTCCTTCTCGGCGGTGGGCACGGCGGGAGCGATCGTGGGGACCTTCCTCACAGGCTTCGTCCTTCTGGCGACCATCCCAACCCGGCCGGTGGTACTTGGTATCGGTGTCCTTCTCATCCTCACGGGTGTCGGGTTTTCGATCCGCCGGGGACGATCTGTGGTCGGCGCCATCCTGGGGACGCTGATCCTGGGAGGGCTGCTCCTGACCGTCACCGGTCCCTGCGAGTGGGAGACCGCATATGCCTGTGCCCGGGTTGAGGCTGATCCGGAGAACGAGTCCGGGCGGATCCTGTGGCTCGACCGTCTACGACACAGCTATATCGATCTCGAGGATCCCGAGGTGCTCGAGTTTCGATACATACGTGATTTCGCCGGGGTGATCGAGGCGACCTCCGATCCAGGAGCAATCGACGTTCTGTCCATCGGGGGCGGGGGCTTCACCATGCCCCGCTACCTGTCGTCTATCAGACCCGGGACCGAGAACACCGTCCTCGAAATCGACGACGCCCTCATCGAGATAGCCACGACCGAGCTGGGTCTGGAAACAACGGAGATGACCATCATCACCGAGGACGCCCGCACCGCCCTCAGGGGGCTCCCGGACGACTCCTTCGATATGATCATCGGTGATGCCTTCAGCGGAACCTCGGTGCCGTGGCACCTCACCACCGTCGAGTTCGCCCAACAGCTGGACGAGCGGCTCCGAGACACCGGAACTTACGTGCTGAACATAATCGACTACGGCGATCTCGATCTGGTGCGGAGCGTGCTGGCCACCCTGGAACAGGTCTTCACATCCGTGGCCGTCGCCGCCCCACCTGAGTATCTGGCCGGGTCCGACGGTGGCAACTTCGTCGTGATAGCCGGCCATCAGCCCATCGACACCGATGCCCTGAACCAGACCCTCGACGCCATGGCATCACGTTCGATCACCATCACCGACGACGAGTTGGACGTCTTCATCGCCGATGCCCGGCCCCTCACCGACGACTTCGCCCCCGTGGATCAGATGATCGATCGCCCCGAGTTCTAGTGGCCCGTCACTAGGCCAACACGTTCTTGGCCTCGGTGAGTAGAGGCTCGCGATCCACCGAGAAGAAGTCCATCGACATCACGGTGTCCCGATCGATGGTTTCACCCGTGTACGCCTGAGCGATCATCGAGCCGATCACCGGTGCCAGTTTGAATCCATGGCCGCTGAACCCGTTGGCAACCCAGAAACCCTCGCGGCCAACGGGTCCGAGTACCGGATGAACATCCTCACGGTTGATCGTATAGAGACCGGCGATCCCGGTAGGGAGACCCCTGGCCTCGAGTGAGGGGATACGATGATGGAGGGCCGCCAGCTTCATCTCGGTGTAAGAGGCATCAGCCGACTTCTTGAAATCGTCGGGGTCGTTGACGATCTCCTCCTCGTCCTCCGCCAGCACCGACCCCACCAGGACCTGTTGTCCCTCGGATTCAGGTCGGAAATAGATCCCGGTGCTGAAGTCGCCCACCAGTGGCAGCGATTTCATCTCCGGTGGCAATCCCCGATAGATCACCTGGACACGAGTGGGGGTGAGGTGCCACTCGAGGTCGACCTCCGCCATCTCGTTGATCCGGTTGCACCACGGACCGGCGGCATTGATCACCAACCCGGCGTCGATTCTGGAGCCGTCAGCCAGCTCAATACCAGATACGGCGTCTCCTTGTCTAAGCAACCCAGTCACCGGAGAGGAGAACCTCACCTCGGCACCGCGATTCCGGGCGGCCTCGACCAGGTCCTGATTGGCGCCCGATGGGTCGGCATACCCGGACCGCTCCTCCACGATGAATGCCTCGGCCGGTTTGCACTCGTGTTCGATCTCGCCCGTGAGGTCGAAGTCCTCACCACACGGATTGAGGTACGGATATCGCCCCGACAGACCTTCGGCGTCGAGCACTGAGACCTCCACCCCATGGTCGGCGAGACGCTCGGCGTCGGCGACCGTTCGCTCCCGGTCCCAGCCCAACATCCAAACCAAACCCGGTCGCTTCAGTTCGGACCGCGGATTCTCAAGACCCGTATAGGCGGCCCAGTCCCCGTACAACTCACGACCCTCATGGGCCATGGTCACCAGTTCCGACCTGGAGTACCGGCAGCGACAGAAGGCCGAGGAGGATCCCGTCGACCCTTCGGCGGGACCCGCGCCCTTGTCTACCGCGATCACAGAGTCCACCCCATGACGGGCCAACTCGTGGGAAATGGAGGCCCCGATGATCCCCGATCCGATCACTACAACATCAGCGATGGTGTTCATGGGCGCGACAATAGCGCCGATTTACACCACGCTGTCGAGTGCGATCTTCATCATTTCATCGAAACTGGTCTCCCGCTCCTCGGAGGTGGTGGCCGCCCCGGTGCGGATATGGTCAGACACCGTGAGGATGGCCATTGCCCGGGCTCCCCGTTCGTGGGCAACCCCATAGAGACCGGCTGCTTCCATCTCGACGGCAAGGACCCCCATGTTCTCCATCACATCGAACATCTCTGGGTCGGCCCGATAGAAGAGATCGGCCGAATGCACATTGCCGATTCGAACTTCCACACCCAACGCATCGGCGGCGTCAACCATTGATCTGAGAAGCCCGAAGTCTCCGGTTGCGGCGAAGTCGTACCCGCCGTAGCGAGCCCTATTCACCCCCGCATCGGTGCAGGCACCGATGGCGAGGATGACGTCGCGAACCTCGACGCCCTCGCTGATGGCACCGCAGGAACCCACCCTGATCAGGTTCTTCACCCCGTACTGGTCGATCAACTCGGTGGCATAAATCGAGGCAGAAGGGATCCCCATCCCGGTACCCATCACCGAGACCTCCGTGCCCTGGTATCGCCCGGTGAAACCCAGCATGTTGCGGACCGCGGTTACCTGACGTGCCTCATCGAGATAGGTGTCGGCTATGTACTGGGCGCGAAGCGGATCTCCGGGGAGAAGAATCGTCTCGGCGAAGTCGCCCTCGGAGGCAGAGATGTGGGGAGTGGCCATGATCTTATTTCACTCGTTTCGTCTGGGTAGGAACCACGATACCGTACCCCTTATGAACGACACATACGGTTTCATCATCGGTCTCCGGGCATTGCGCGACTACCAGGATCGGCCCCTCAAGGACGAGGATCTCGATGCAATCCTTGAGATCGCCCGTTGGACCGGAAGCTCCAAGAACAAGCAGGATTGGTCGTTCGTGATCCTGACCGGCCCCGATCAGCTCGAGGCGATTGCCCAGGCAGGAGATTTCACTGACCCGGTCCGAGCCTCTGCGGCCACGGTCGTCGTCGTCCAGGAGCCAGGTGGCAATGAGTTCGACAGCGGTCGGGTTGCCCAGAACATGATGCTCGCGGCAGCCAGCATCGGTGTTGCCTCATGCCCCATCACACTCCATCGCGAGGAGGTGGCACGACGTACCCTCGGGCTCCCAGACGACCGCAGAGCTCGCTATGCCGTTGCCTTCGGATACCCCACCGAGAATGCCGCCCCACGGAAGTTCGGTGGTCGGAAACCGATGTCCGATGTGGTGCATCATGGCGGTTACTGATCTGAAAATCGTTTACCACCCGTTTACGGTGGGACACCCATAATTCGAAATGGCCGATAGTCAAGAGGAGGCAATGGAATGGACCGCGCTCGACTGTTAACCGTGCTGGCGGTGATCGTGACGCTGATGATGGCAACGGGTGTATCCGCCCAACCCGCGGACACCACGGTAGGAACAGGGACCGTACCCGTTCCCGATGAACTAACCGTCACCACCCCGTTTCCCGGTGTGGCCGTCGAGCCAGGTGACCAGGTGAGCTTCGCCCTCACCATCGCTAGCCCCGAAAGGGCCGATGTCGCACTGGCCGTCGACGGCATTCCCGAGGGTTGGCGTGCATCGTTCAGCGGTGGTGGGTTCGAGATCGATCGCGTTACCGCGGGACCGGGTCTGCAACCAGAGGCTTCCCTCGATGTGAACGTTCCCGCCGAGGCCGGTGAGGGAAGCCACGATCTGACCGTCACCGCCACTGCAGATGGTGAGACGGTGGAGGTGCCCCTCTCGGTCCGCGTCTCCGAACAAGCTGGTGGCGATGTGACGCTGACTCCCGACTTCCCTGGTCTACGGACCTCCGCAGGCGAGGCGGCGACCTTCAACCTTGAGCTGAACAACGCCACTCCGTCCGACATGCAGTTCGAACTGTCATCATCCGGACCGGCGGGATGGGATGTGATCGCACAGCCATCCGGGGAGGCACAGGCCTCGACCATCCTGGTAGCGGCCGGCAGCACCGAGACAGTCACCGTCGAGGCCACATCGCCCGCCCAGGTGGAATCGGACCAGTACCCAATCAGTGTCCAGGCGACCGCCGGAGACACAGAGGTTTCGGCGGAGATGATCGTGGAGATCGTGGGCTCCTTCTCCTTGGAGCTCTCCACCCCCGACCAACGTCTCAACACAGAGGTCACGGTGGGCATTAGCTCCACGATCGATCTCCTCGTCACCAATACCGGCACTGCGCCCCTGCAGGGCGTGGAGATGAGCGCCACGCCTCCGGGCGATTGGGAGGTTACTTTCGAGCAGCCCACCATCCCCAATATCCCTCCGGGGGAGGCGGTGGTGGCCACCGCCACCATCAACCCATCAGATCAGGCGATCGCCGGTGACTACGTCATCGACTTCAGCGCCACCCACGAAGAGGTGGATGAGGGTCAGCTTCAGATCAGAACCACGGTCAACCCATCGACGGTTTGGGGATTCGTGGGCATCGGTCTCATCGCCCTCACTCTGGCGGCGCTGGCCCTGGTGTTCCGCCGCTTCGGACGCCGCTGATGGCTACGACCACAATCCACACCGAGCAACTGACCAAGGTCTATGACGACCATACGGTGGTCGACCAACTCAATCTCAGTGTCAACGAGGGAGAGGTGTTCGGTCTGCTCGGCCCCAATGGAGCGGGGAAAACAACAACCATCCTCATGCTGTTGGGTCTGGTTGAGCCCACCTCGGGTGAGTTGGCAGTCCTCGGTCTCGACCCGCGCACCAACCCCCTTGAGGTGAAGAGCCAGGTGGGGTTCCTACCCGACGCCGTCGGGTTCTACGACAACCTCACCGGTCGCCAGAACCTCCGTTTCACGGCGCGTCTCAATGGTGTGGAGGAGGAGGATCGGATCACCGATCTGCTGGAACAGGTCGGTCTCACCGAGGCCGCTGACCAAGCCGCTGGCGAATACTCCCGTGGCATGAAACAGCGCCTGGGTCTCGCCGATGCTTTGGTGAAGCAGCCTGCCGTACTCATCCTGGACGAGCCGACTACCGCCATCGATCCCGAGGGTGTTGCCGACATGCTCGACCTGATCCGCGGGTTGGCAACCGAGGAGAAGGTGACGATTCTCCTCTCCAGCCATCTCCTCCATCAAGTACAGGCGATCTGCGACCGTGTAGCCATCTTCGTGCGGGGACAGGTCGTCGTTTCGGGTGCGCCTCATGAGCTGGCGGTGGCAGCCGGAGGAACTGCACGCGTGGAGTTCCGTTTCGCCTCCGACGCCGAGGCGGCCCGTCGACGTCTGGAGGAGAGCGACTCGATAGTCGACGTGACACACGGCCGTGTCCCCGGATCATGGGTTGCCACGTTGGAGGGTGGAACCCTCCCCGAGACCATCGCCTCGTTGGTGCACGACGGTGCCGAACTGACGGGCATCCACCGCGTCGACGAGGATCTCGATTCGATCTACCGTCGCTACTTCGAGAGTGCCGAGGTGGAGAAGGTAGAGGAGATCAAGGTATGAGCTCCGATCAGGCTGACACGACCGAGACCATGG
>WHTL01000337.1 GCA_009377735.1 Acidimicrobiia bacterium | reverse complement strand
CGAGGAGGTGAAGGACCACTGGGACAGCCTCGTCCTCCGGGCATGGGTGGGCGACGACGGGTTGGTTCCCTACCAGGAGACCGGTGTCGACTTCTTCATGGATCTCGAAACCCTGTACACCCACCTAGACGAGCCGACCAAGCCGGGAACGGTCATCTTCGGGGGGACCGTGTCATCCCTCGATGGCGGATTCGATTTCTCCCCGGTGTTCCGGGGGGAGCTCCACGACCCGGTGCTGGACCGATCCATCTTCTTCGAGTATCGGACAACGCCTCTTCCCGGCACGGAGACGGAGGAATCATGATCGACAAGAGACCCGACGGCTTTCTCGACCCATCCCTGATCCCCTGGGAACCGGAGGCGGGAACCGAGGGACTCTTTGCCAAGACTCTGGCGGCGTGTGAGAGCACCGGTTCCTACACCCGCCTCCTCAAATTCCTCCCAGGAACCGACACGTCCACGGCCGGTGTTCAGAGCCACGACCACCTGGAGGAGTTGTGGATCGTCGAGGGCGCAATCTACGACCTCACCCTGGATCAGAATTTCGTCGAGGGGATGTATGCCAACCGTCTTCGTGAGATGGAACACGGGCCGTGGCGCGCCCCGAACGGTGCCATCACCTTCGAGTTGCGGGACAGGGACGACGAAGGGGTGATGGCGAAGGACCAACTGGAGTTCTTCGACCCCGAGCTCCTCCCATGGGAACCGGTCACTGACGGCGCCTATGTCAAGACCCTCGCCACCTGCGGGGATACCGGATCGTACGGGCGTCTGGTGAAGTTCTCCCCGGGCGCCGAAATCCCCAACGGCCCGGAATCGGACAGGGCGCGCAGCGAACTGTGGATCGTGACCGGGATCCTGCACGACCGGAACCAGGGTTCCTTCCACCCCAAGGGCAATTACGGACATCTCATGCTCGACCTACTGGACGGGTCGTGGACATCCCCATACGGCTGTGTCGTGTTCGAGGTGAGGAACCGCCTGTGAGCACCAGGAGCCCCAAACCATGACGATCGCCCTGCAGCTGGCTGCGTTCGGTGTCGTCCAGGGAGCGTTTCTCCTTCTCGCCTCCCTCGGATTCTCCCTCACACGACGGGTGGAGGGCTTCCTCAACATCGCCCACGCCCAGTATCTGGCGATCTCCGCCTTCGTCACCCTCTACCTCAACAACATTGTTGGTCTCCACTTCGCCATAGCGTCCATCGCCGCCGTCGTAGTCACCTGCGCCGTCGCCCTCTTGGTGGCCCGCACCGTCTTCGACCCCATTAGGCGGTTCGGACCGGCTATCGCCCTCATCACATCGGTTGGGGTCGTCTACATGCTCGAGGGCGTCATCCACGCTGTGGTCGGGACCGGGACCAGCCTCCTCACCCTCCCCAACGTCCCCGCCATCTCCCTGGGGCCCGTGAACGTCACCTTCTACCAGGCAATGGTGGTGCTGCTGGCCGTTGTGGCGACGGTCGCCACCGCCCTCGTCCTCAACCACACCCGTATGGGTACCGCTATCCGCATCACCGCCCTCGACCGCGAGTTGGGCGCTTCCCGCGGGGTGGACGTGGATAGGGCGTCCATTGCCTCCTGGCTCCTTTCTTCGTTTCTGGCCGCACTGGGCGGAATCGCCCTCTCTCTGTTGGGTTCCCTCACAGCCGACAAGGGCTTCGACCAGATCCTGATCATCCTCGCCGTCGCCCTCCTCGCCGGAATCGGATCGATCTGGAGTCTGGCCGCCTCGGCTTTCCTCATCGGAATAGCCCGGGAGCTGTCGCTCCTGTGGCTGCCGGGCGGATACCGGGACATCATCGCCTTCGGGTTCGTGATCGTGGTGCTGGTGTTTCTTCCCAGGGGTATCTCGGGGCAGTCGGAATGAGCCCAGTCCTCACCGCGGTGATCACGGTCTGCATCCTCATCGGGATATACGGTGTCGCCGCCATCTCCCTTAACTTCCAGTATGGGCACGCAGGCTTGATCAACTTCGGAGTCGTCGCCTACTTCGCAGTCGGTGCCTACGCCTACGCCATCCTCACTGCACCCGCACCCGACCCCGACTCGCTCGATCAATACCGCTGGGGTTTCGAGATGAACCCCATCCTCGCCTTCATAATCGCTGGGCTCATCGGGGTTGTCTTCGCCATCATCTCGGGTTGGCCAGCCCTCCGCCTCCGGGGGGAGTATCTCGCCCTCACCACCTTCGCCTTCGCCGAGGTGCTGCAGGCCTTTCTCATCAACGTCCCCCAGGTGACCAACGGCACATCGGGATTCTCCGCTGTCACCCAGCCCTTCCGCGGCGATCTCTCGATCCCCTACAACGTGTTCCTCCTCATCGTCTCCGTCGGTCTGCTCCTCTTCACCTTGTGGTTCTTCGGGCGTCTCGAGGACTCGCCATATGGTCGCACCTTACGAGCCATGAAAAGTGACGAACTGGGCGTCACCGCCGCCGGCCACCGACCTGAGACCTACAGACGGCAGGCGTTTCTCATCTCCGCCTTCTTCATCGCCCTCGCCGGTGTCGTCTACGTCATCTGGCTCACCATTGCCCGACCTGGGAGCTTCTCGGCCGAGATGACCTTCTACGTGTGGATCGCCATGATCCTTGGAGGCGAGGGCAAACGCTGGGGCGTGCTGGCGGGCATCGTCGCCCTCACGGTGCTCGACGAGCTTGTGGGCCAGCTGCCGTTGGCGACCGTGGAGGCAGTGCAGCTGGTAAATGCTGCCCAGACCTTTCTCACTGGTCTCCTTTTCGTCATTGTGCTGCGCTGGAGGGCGGGACGGGCCGAGATCACCAGCTCCGACACACCCCTAGATGATGTGCAGGTGACGGCGTGAGCACCACCCCGATACTGCAGCTGGACTCGGTGAGCCGAGCGTTTGGTGGTCTCGTAGCGGTGAACGAGTGCAGCTTTTCGGTGGCGCCGGGCGAACTGGTGGGAGTCGTCGGCCCCAACGGCGCCGGGAAATCAACCGTCTTCAACCTCGCTACCGGCTACCTTCCCCCGACCGAAGGCATCATCACCTACAAGGGAGAATCCACCGCGTCGCGCCACCCGTCGGTGCTGGCCAAGGACGGGATCGCCCGGACCTTCCAGACCCCGGTCACGTTCACCGACCTCACCGTCATCGACAACGTCCTGGTCTCGGTGCGGGACCAAAACCCACTGCGGCGGGCACTCACCGGCGGGTGGCGGCAAGAGGTCAACAAGACCCGCGAGGAGGCACTCGCCGTCCTGGAGCGGGTGGGTCTTGCGGACCGGGCCGAAACCGAGGCCGCCTCTCTCTCGGGGGGAGAGTTGCGAATGATGGAGATCGCCCGACAGCTCCTCGCCCGACCGGAGCTCCTCATGCTCGATGAGCCCACTGCCGGTGTCTCTCCCCAACTGCAGGAACGGCTCTCACATTTGATCACGGAGACACACGCGGAAGGGGTCACCGTCGTGGTGGTGGAGCACAACCTGCGGTTCCTTCTCGACCTGGTGGATCGTGTGATCTGCCTCGCCCACGGGTCGGTGATCGCCGACGGCACTCCCGAGGAGATCCGGAATGACCCCGACGTTCTCGCCGCCTATCTAGGGAAAGACGTCAAGCTCGAAGAATCCACCGATAAGGAACTGGTCACTGCGACGACGGAAGTTTCGGAGGGAACCAAAACCGACTCCCGCCTCGAGATAACCGATCTTGAATCTGGATACGGAAAGGTCACCGTCCTCCACGGGTTGTCTCTTCGGATCGCCCCCGGTGAGATCGTCGCCGTCCTCGGCCCCAACGGCGCCGGCAAGAGCACTCTCCTCAGGACGATCGCGGGCCACCTCCCGCCAAGTGCGGGCGCCCTCACCTTTGAGGGCACCGACATGACCGGGGCGGACGCCCACCAGCGTGCGCTGCAGGGCGTGGGGTATGTCCCCCAGGAGAGAAGCGTTTTCGCCACCCTCTCGGTCATCGAGAACCTCAACTCGGCGACACTGTCCCGGTCGACCGCCGACGGTGCGGTCGATGCCGTTCTGCATCGCTTCCCCCGGTTGGCGGATCGACGTCTCCAGCAGGCAGCGACCCTGTCGGGGGGTGAGCGTCAGATGCTCGCGGTGGGTTCTGTGATGGTAGGCGATCCTCGTCTTATCCTTCTCGACGAGCCTACCGCCGGGCTCGCACCCCGTTTCGTCGACGAGATCGTCTCCTGGATGAGTCAGATCACCGAAACGGGGTGCTCCAT
>WHTL01000027.1 GCA_009377735.1 Acidimicrobiia bacterium | reverse complement strand
TTCGAACCCCGCCGTCACCAGCGACGCACGTCAGGGCAGGGACAGATCACGAACACTGATCTGGAACTCGCCGCAAACACCTACATGCTCACCCTCCAATCAGCGAGTCCGCTCGCTTCCGTGCGACTTCGTGTCGCAACTAGAGAGTTGAATCATCAAATTCTGGAGGTTGACCAAACCGACAGATACGATATAATGCACGATCCACCCAAGAAGGAAGCCTATGAGGATGAGATCCACGCTTGTGACAGTTTTTGTAGCTGCAGCGTTGTTTGGGGCAGGCTGTGCCAGCACTGAGGCAGGTGACACAACCACGGAAACAGGGGCTAGCGAAACGACCGCGAATTCGGCCGCTGCCATTACAAGTAGCGAGACGACCTCATCAGAGGGTGTGCCACTCCGAATCGGACTCTTGCAGTTCTTGCCCACCTTCAACATTTTCGTTGCAGAACAGGAGGGCTTTTTCGATGACGAGGGTCTGGACGTTGAGTTGGTCTACATCCAGGACTTCAACCTGATTGGTCAAGCGGTCGAAAGTGGAGACGTCGAAATCGGTGCCCGCAACTACGACGGGATTCTTTCTGCGATTGCCCAAGACTTCGAATGGCGTGTCGTCTATCCCCACGTGCTGTACAGCTCTGATGCGCCGGATGCTCAGCTGATGGTCCGCTCGGACCTCTTTGGTAGCCCTGAAGAAGCAGCTCAGGCGCTCGAGGGTGAGACCTTTGCGGTCAACGTGGGAACTCAGTCTTGGATGGCTTCGCAGGTCTATCTCGAGAACGAATGGGGAGTGGACCCGTCAACGCTCGAGTATGTGGAGATCCCGTACGCGGATATCCTTGCTGCCTTCGATCAGGGGACAGCAGCCGGTGCCCATGTCGTCGAGCCTTTCGCAGCTCAGATGGAAGAAGCGGGAGTCGGAAAACCCCTCGGGCCACATCTTGATAGCGTTGCACTGCTACCACCGCATGGAAACGGGACTGAACGCTTCTTGATTCAGGCATCATTCGCTAGATCCGATTGGATTGCTGAGAACGCGGACACGATGGAGCGCTTCGTGTCTGCGATGAATGCAGCAACTGAATCCATTCTTGAGAATCCCGACCAGTACAACGATTTGGCTGTCGAGTTCACTGGGATGGAGGAAAGCGTGGTGCTCGGTGAGCTTTATCCAGACCGGTACATTGTCGACTCATCGGTCACCGCTGACGAGGCACTTGCAGAGATCCGGTTTAACGCTGCTACTGGTCTGATCGATAAGGAACTGACCCTCGACGAAGTGCTAGCAGAACAGTTCCCGCTCGCTCCGTGATGCTCGGGCACATCACCCCACGCAACTGACTACCAGTGAATGGCACTCGAAAGGAAATCCTTGACTACCAAATCCGTCCGTATCACCTTCACCGAACAGCAACTGGACTTGGTTGCACGCCAGGCAAAGACAGCCGACACAGAGGTTGCCGATCTCCTAATCGATTACCTCGGCAACGCTCGGGAGACCCCCCTCGACCCCCGCGACATCCGTATCGGCGCCGGCGTGGGAACGCAGGCTCCACCTCCGCTCGCTCGTGACGACGTAGGAGAATTGCGAGAGCGGCATCGCTTCGAGCCCGTGTCGGGCAAGGCCATTCCCATTCGCAAGGGTGAGGTATTGCGGATTGAACAGGTCGCCGACGGTCAATGCGTCGACTTCAACGCCTTCAATTTGCACGATTACAAGGAGTACATGTCGGTCGGCCACTCCAGGAGGCAGGGCATGCACCTCTCGGAGGGTGACGCACTCCTCACCAACTCACCGCGTCTCCGACCCATGTTCGTCTTCGGCCGGGTCCCTGACACGTGCGTCATCGACACACTCGCCGCGCGGTGCACCGCACCGTTGTTTGAACTGCGCATGGGATTCGACTGGCACACTAACTGTCAGGACACTTTGGCCGAAGCTATCAGAGAGTACAGGCTCACTCCTGACGACGTCCACGACTCGTGCAACATGTTCATGAATACGACCTGGGATGCCGGTGACGGACCACACTGGTCGGAATGGAATACCGCCAAGGAGGGTGATTCTCTCGACCTGCTCGCATGCATGGATGTGCTTGCAGTTCCGATCGTGTGTGGGTCCGGAGATGTGACTCTTTCAGGCAACTTCTGGCTGGAACCCATCGAGGTGAGCGTGTGGTCTGGATCGTCGGCGACTGAATCAATCGTGGACTGGGCGACGGACCGATTCGCAGCGGAACACAGCCGTCTACACCCGGAGGACTACCAGGTCCGAAAAATCAAACCAGATCGCCCTCTGGAGCCAGATCCAGATTACGTCCCAACGTATAGGCGGACCCCATTGGGTTCCAGCGAGGTGGAGGTCACGATTGACCAGTCGACTCACGAGGGGTTGGCCCACACCGCCCAGAAGATGGATTGCAGCCTGGAAGTGGCAGCCCGCCGGGTCGTGATGATCAGCGCTGTTGGAGCTATTTGAACGTGAAGTCCGATCAATCGAAGGAACGGAGGCACTGAGAATGTCTGTTATTGAGCTGGAAGATCGATCGGCGTATCGTCAGAGCCTTAATGAGGCCCTAACAATTGACCCGAGTCGTACCGCCGTGGTGACCATCGATATGCAGCGCGAGTATCTTGATGAGACAGTCGGCCAATCGGTGGTTGTGGCTAGTGAAGCTGAACGGATGCTCTCGGCCAATAAGGCCTTCCTGGACCAGTGCCGAGATCTGAATATTCCCGTCGTCCACGCATATGTCGTACGCCGCACGGAGGAAGTGGAATCGGGATTTCACTCAGGTGGCCTCGCTTACACCATGACAGCGCAGTCGCTCGGAGTATCACAAATGCCACACCGTCCGGCCCGTTCCCACCCGGACCGGGTGCTCGGGACGCCTGCCTCAGAAGTCCCAGCGGAACTGGCAGCGCCCGGTGATATTCACGTGACGTCGAAGAAGTCACTAGACAGCTTCCTGGATACAGATCTCGGGTTTTTGCTCCGGCGGATACTGAAGGTGAAATACCTTCTGATGTGCGGGATCAACACTGATACGTGCGTTTACTCGACGACCCTCACGGCAGCTAACCAAGGGTACTGGCCCATCGTCGTATCGGACTGTGTAGCCAGCATGCGCGGTATCGACAGCCATCGCATGGCATTAGAGCTGATGTCACGAAGTATCGCATGGGTGATGCCGGGTACGGAGGTCATCGCTCGGCTCCAGGACTGATGACGATATCTGATGACGGCCATCGTGAAGTAGCATCCGCGCCGATGTCAGACCAATCAGCGATCCACGTGGAGACAGCGGGCCGAAGCTTCGGTACAACGAGTGCGTTCCGGGACGTTTCCTTCAGTGTCGCTAGCGAAAGTTTCGCGGCGATAGTCGGGGCCTCAGGATCGGGGAAAACGACACTCCTACGTTGCATCGCCGGGCTGGAAGAGTTGACCTCAGGGCAAGTCCAGGTTCTCGGTCGACCAGTGGAGGCACCTTCTTCGAGATGTGTCTACGTTTTCCAAGACTATCGGCGGTCGCTGTTTCCGTGGCGGACTGTGGTCAAGAATGTCAGTTTCCCACTAGAAATGTCGGGTGTTAATAGGACAAAAGCGCGTCAGCGGGCGATCAAACAACTCGAAATCGTCGGACTGGATCATCGTGCGGACGCGTTCACATGGCAGTTGTCCGGTGGGATGCAGCAGCGAGTAGCCATCGCGCGAGCCCTAGCTGCCGATCCTGAGATCCTTCTCATGGACGAGCCGTTCGGAGCTGTGGATGCCCAGACACGGATGGAACTCCAACTCGCCCTGCTTGACATTTGGCGTCGTCTCGGGAAAACAATCCTCTTTGTAACTCATGATATCGATGAGGCTCTGTTCTTGGCAGATCGCATTTTAGTTCTCGATGTACGCGGGGACGGACTTGCCCTTAACCGCACAGTACGTTTACCTCGACCAAGATCACACACGGAAACGCCGGCTCTACCGGAGTTTACGGACCTTCGGTCCGAGGTTCTCCAGATCCTTTTCCAATCCAACCTTAAGGACGATGACTGATGACGGTCTCCCTAGAACGGCGCTGTGGCTTGGGATGAGTGAGCTGTCGTTCAGGAGCAAGAGTGTGGGTCTGTTGTTCGGGCTGATAGGGCCGGTGCTTGTAGTCGCCGGTTGGTGGTATCTGGCCACGAGCGGCTCCGAAGTGCGAAGCTCCTATCTTCCGTCACCAATAAGTGTTCTGGGAGTGTTCGCGGACGGCCCTTCACTCCAGCTTCTAGCAACAGAGACATTGAAGACCCTTGGGCACTTCGCGGTCGGATTCCTGGCCGCTGCTCTAGTCGGGATAATGAGTGGCGTCGCCCTCGGCCGACTTGAGGTCATTTCCACGGCAGTTCGTCCCATCCTCAACTTCATGAGAAGCCTCCCTGGCATAGCTGTACTCCCCATATTTGCCCTTATACTCGGATTGAGTGATGTAACCATCAGTGGCGTCTCAGCATTCTCTGCCGTTTGGTTCATTCTATTGAACACAGCCGCCGGCATTGAGACCATGGATCCGGTCACCTTGGATACGGGACGCGTGTTCGAGGTTACTGGCTGGCGACGGCTGTGGTACCTGATGTTGCCAAGCGCAGCACCGCGCATCATGACTGGCCTCCGTTTGGGTCTAGGTATCGCACTAGTGGTCTCCGTAAGTTCCGAGATCATCATTGGTCGCTCGGGTCTTGGGTTTGTCATCGCTGATTCGATGGCAACGCTCCAACCAGCGAGAGCATATGCCGGAATAATCTCAGTTGGTTTGCTGGCTTGGGTCGTGTTATTCATCGGGGAGAAGCTCGAAACACGATTAGTTCCCTGGTCTGTCGAGAGGTGAACGTGTCTGTGATGCTTAGGAACCGGTTTGCCCGGATAGCCTTGCAGGTGGGTACTCTGGCGCTGTTCCTAGCATGTTGGGAGTTGATCGCTAGAACCATAGACGCGCGATTCCTACCCTCCCCAATGGATGTAGGGACCTCGGTCTGGAGTGGATCCTTCGATGGGACGTTTCTTGAACATGTCATCATCAGTTTGCGCAGGGTGTTGGTTGGTCTTGGCGTCGCTGTTGTGGTCGGGGTCCCTACTGGACTTGTGTTCGGTCGTATCCAACCATTGCGGAGGGCACTCTATCCGTTGGTGAAGTTCGTTTTTCCGATACCGGTTGCGGCTCTCATCCCCGTCGTGCTCGTCATCACCGGGATCCGAGACCTTCTTTACGTCAGTGTCGTGGCGATAGCTACAGGGATTCCCCTAATCATCGCCACTGTCGATGCAGTCCGCCAGACTGATCCGGTTTTACTAGAGTCAGCTGCCGTCTTGGGAGCGCCCCGGACATCGCTCTTCACGCGGGTTCTGATACCTGCCGTTCTTCCTCGCGTTGTCCATGCCTCGTATGTATCCTCGTCTATCGGACTGATAGTCCTGATCACAGCCGAGATCCTGGTGAGTACCAAAGGCATGGGTCATGTCTTGGTGTTGGCGCAGAGGCAGTATCGAGTCGCAGATATGTTCGCAGGCATCGTCGTGGTGGGAGTCGTCGGTATGGCTCTAAGTGTTATCGTCCGCTTCGTAGGCAATCGAATCGCTGGCTGGGAGGCTGCCTCCCTTAAAAAGCAGTGGGGCTGATGGGCGACACAGTGACTGATGGGCTACCTGTGGTCCGGCTCGGTGTACTCTCGATCTGTGCCCTATCGGTGCATACGTCGCTCCGGGGAGGTAGCGGTGGCGCTGGAGACTAGGGCCCTGGGTGCCGACCCCGCACCGTGTGGCGGGCGACGTAACTGGACAGAAGAGATGGCATGATTGCCGTAGCGGTACTTGGTGCGGTCGTTGCCGTCCTCTCTCTCTCGCACCAGTTGGGGACCTTGCGGGGGCCATCGGCGTTGTAAAGACTCGCATATGTCCCAGCGGTCGAGGTTGGTTCCGGTGGCGGCGTATCGCGGTTCGGATCGAGATCACTCATGTCATCTAAATTTATCCGTTGTCCCGCAGACGAATGGTGGAAGCCACTCCACCAGCACGGCAACGTGACGCTGTTTGTTGGCGATCTCGCTCTAGCTTGTCTATGGAACGCCCGGAGGGCGGGTGGGGCACGTGCCACGACGAACCTCCTAGTGGGTGTGCTGCCCCGCGCGGTGTGGGTGTGGGCGACTGGGGTCGGTACGCACCACCCGAACCGTAACAAACCCTCGGAGAGCGGGAGCTGGCTAAGCCCCTAGTCGGTCGCAGTTCCTACTTCTCTGTCCTTGCGTCACAGGCTGCAATCGGCCCCTCGGCCATTTCTGGAGTAGGTTGCGGAACAAGTAATGCCAGATCGGATCGACGTTTCCGGTGGATGGATGAACAGTTAGCCCATCCTGAGGGACCTGCCTCCGGTGGGGAACCTTGCATCAAGTGCGGCGAGCCGATCCCACCTCGGGCTCTGGAAGTCTCGGGCAGGCCGCATGTGGGAAGGCGGATCGACGCGATCTCCCTCTAGGTTGATCCACTGGGCCTCCACAACGCAACGCGATGCAATAATGGCGGTGGGGAGAAGCGAACCAACGGCGTGGGGAGCCGTCACTTTGCCGAGGTATTGGAGGTTGAGGCGTTTGACGAACAGTTGCGCGAGGGCTACGAGTCAGAGCGTCTCTGGGCACAGAAAATTGCCGACCTTGTCGTCGACCCGCAGGAGGTCTCGCTGACAGGTGATGAGCTCCAGAGCGTTTTTGATGAATGGCCGTTCGAGCTAAATGGTCCGTTTGTAGGTCTCGTGAGCAGTGTGCTCGGTACGGCCTCCGCTGTTCGTGGAGCCAATGGGTTCGCAGACCTGACACGAGATCAGATTGTCGTTACGTAGCGCATTCGGCCGACATCCTCGACAGTCTCAAACACGTCTAGCGAAATGGGACTCGTCTCACATTTCACCCTCCCAGCGAACGAGCCTGCCTGTGCACCCAGCGAGCGTCTAGAGCAATACAAGAACGGGCGAGATATCGCGGCCAAGGTTAGAGGCGCGACGGTGCCCTGGCGGTGTTCGTGGTAAGCGTCGCTGCGACGGAATTCACTGAGGGTGCGCCCGGCTGGCTCCGAGCATCTGCAATCGTTACCCTTCTATTAGGTGGAGTTGGCCTTGGCCGAGCTTGGACAGAGTTTCACTGGAAAGCAGTCCTGCTAGAGCGACGAATCAAGACTTCCTTGAACGAGAGCCAGGAGTCAGCCTATACAAAGAAGAACAGGGGAGTGGATCAAAAGGCGACGTCCGACTTGTCAGATGAAGATCACAATAAGGGGGTGGTCGAACCGTGGCCAAAGTCATATGAAACCTGGTGGACGAGCGCGCTCTACTTGCTCGTTCTCGATGTTGCGTTACTCGTGGCGCTGGTGATCTGGATCTGTGATATAAGCCTCGACGAGCACCAGTATGTGGACGCTTCTCAAACGTGACGAGTCTGGGTGTGACTACCCCTTCGGAGGGGACTTCCTACACTCGGGCTCGGACCAGCTACGCCTCCCTGATTGGGGCACGCAACCGGCCGAGACGACGGTCCACACCAGGCGCGAACCTACTACCTTCCGACCGCTAGGGCTCCACGGGGAATAGCCCACCAGAAGATCGAAACTCAGGATACCGAGCGGTGCGAAAATGCGGGTAGGTTCAGGTGAAGGACGTCAGCAGATGCGGTGGAGGGCAGAGAGAAACGCGTCCCGTTCATCCACGTCCAGGGGTTTCAGTGTCGCCTCGGCGAGTTCTTCCACCTTCCGAAGGTATCCTGTGGTAAACCTCCGACCCTCCTCGGTCAAGGTGATGGCTACACGTCGATGGTCTTCTTCGTCCGATTCGACGGCAACGAGGCCGCGTGCGTTGAGACGGTCCACTACTCCTTTGATCGTGGCCGCATCCAAGGCGATCTGTCTGCCCAACCGGTTCTGTGATATCGGACCGTGCTCCAGGAGTCGAATGAGTGCCGAGCTTTGAGTCGGCGTCAGCCCGTCCGGCATAAACCGGTTGAACAGTGACGCATGTCTCTGGTATGCGCGCCTGAGAAGAAACCCGATCTGATTGTCCAGCCGGAGGACTTCCGACTCGCTTACCTGTGGTGCATGCCGCTCAATCATCATTGACCTTCTGAAAATTTAGGGAACGAGGCAACCCCGCGACGTCATACGGTATCGCCATCGGGAGCGCTTGGAAACCTCCTCCAAAGGGCTATCGCGAGCGCGGCATAAGCAACTCCTGCACCGACACCAAATGCGGCAACCATCCCGAGGGCCGCAATCGCTGAACCTACCACGCTTGGAGCCACCGCCGAGGCGACATGGTTTACCGTAGCCCGAAGACCGAAGGCGACACCCCTTTGTCCGACGGGGACGGCGTTAGAGATCATGGTGAGAAGGAGAGGGAGGCTCAAGCCACGCCCGATCCCAACGAGCAGCGGAATTAGGTACAGCATCCACCCGACAGATAGGCGCGGCGTCAGTATCAGCCCGGTGGCACCACAGGCGAGACCCAGGATTACAACAAGATCCGGTGACATACGGCGAGTCAACCAGCCGGCGGACGTCGCGGCCAGGGCCGCTATCCCACCGGATATCCCCACGAGTAGGCCAGCCTCGGACGCAGTGACGTTAACCGAGATCAAATACACTGGAACAAAAGTGACGAAGACGTAGCTGATCCACAGACGTGTCCCGGTGAGGATCATGGCGATCCTCACCGCCCGGATTCGAATCATGGAGACGGCTGTCTTGAATCCGAAACCGTTGTGGCTCCGGTCTCCTTTTGTCACCGGGTCGAGGGCCAGACCAACGAGCAGAAAAACTCCTGCGTAAGCTGTAATCGACAGCATCGCTAAACGAAATCCAAGTAGTTCAGCGGCGAGGCCGGCAAGGACAGGGCCGGCCATTTGCCCCAAACTACTGACGAAGCTGAATCGTCCGGTGAGAACAGCACGTCTCGACCCGGTGGCCAACGCGGTCACATAGGATTGGGACGCGATCCACCCGAGTCCGGTGGAGATGGCGGCAACGGGGGCGAGGAGGAGAAACCATCGATAATCGGAAACCACGGCCATGAGAGCTCCCGTCAAGGCTGCGACACCGGTGCCGAGCACAAAAGACCCTTTCGTACCGACCCGATCGATCAAGGCACCGATAGGCACCGAGAACAATGCGGGGGCAAGAAGGCCGACTCCGATGATCACGCCCACAAGGTCGAGCGAGAGTCCCATCTCATCGAGTCTGAGGGGAAGGAGGAATCCGACCATGGCCGACATCGCCAGTCCGAATCCTCCGCTCAGGTAGACGCGGACCAGACGTGGTCTCTCGCGATCGAGGTTCTTCACCGCGTCACTGCCAGCGAGTGACCCGGTCGGTCACGATCTGAACCAGCCCCATCAACAGATAGGTCAGGATCAAGACCACGCCGAGCAGGGCATACAGCGAGACGAAATCGAAGGAGCCGCCGTAGTACATCATCCGTCCGCCCATTCCCCTGATCGATATCAAGATCTCAGCTAGGATGCCGCCGTTGATGGCTCGACCGAGGGCCAGTTTCAGTCCAGTCAGCATCATCGGGGCGGCACCAGGGATGATCACTCGGCGGAGCTGGGAACTTGCCGATGCCCCAACCACCACACTCAGGTCATGGAGGCTCTTTGGAATAGTGCGCACCCCCGCCATCGTGCTGATGGCGATGATGAAGAACGCAAAGATTACGACGATGATGATCATCGATGCCCTCCCGAAACCGAAGCCCACCACGATCACGGGGACAAGAGCGGAAGCCGGGGCGCTCTGGAATATCTCGACCAGGTAGCCAACGGTGTGCCGGCCCGCGAATGTCATACCAGCCACCAATCCACATGCCACGCCTAGCGCGGCGGCCACGGACAACCCGATTGCGACGTTGGTCAAGGTGGAGAGAACATCGCTGGCTAGCTCATATTCAGCGAAGAGCTGGACCCCCCGTCTCAGGACCCCTGAGAGCTCGGGGACGAACTGGTGTTCGCCGGTCACAGCAACCAGTTCCCAGACAAGAGCCGCCATGGAAATAGCGATGATCGTGGCCCATCCTGGGGCTATCTGCCGCGATCGGCGCCGGTACGCCTCAGCGAAGGGTGACATGTTGACGCAGCTCGGACCAGATCGAGTCGACAAGATTGGAAAATTCGCGATCTCGGCGGAAGCCGTCCGGTCTCGGCTGGGAACGGGGGATGTCGACGATCTTTGAAACGCGGGAGGGGCGGTTGGTCAGGACCGAGATCCTGTCGCAGAGGAACACAGCCTCTGCCATGTCATGAGTGACCAGAACGGTGGTGCACCCAGTTGAGGCGAGTTGGCTGGTCAGATCGTCTTGGAGCATCCGTCTTGTCTGTGCATCCAATGCGCCGAACGGTTCGTCAAGCAGGAGCACCTCTGGTTCGACGGCAAGAGCGCGGGCCAGCCCGACCCGCTGCTTCATACCTCCCGACAGCTCTTTAGGATAGGAGTCCTCGAAGCCCTCGAGGCCGACCCGCTCCACCTCCCGCGCTACTCGGGCGCCTCTCTCAGTTCGAGACAGACCGATGGGGTGCAAGGCAAACTCGATGTTTCCTCGGACCGTCGCCCATGGAAGCAAGGCGAAGTCCTGAAACACCATTGCTCGTTCCCGACCTGGTCCTACCACCGGGCTCCCGTCAACGAGGATGGTCCCGTTCTCCGGTTTCTCAAGTCCGGCGAGCATTCTCAGGATGGTGGTCTTGCCGCACCCGCTGGGTCCGATGATCCCCAGTACTTGGCCGTTGTCGACCTGTACCGAGAAGTCAGATACCGCCTGGAGTGACCCACCATCGCGAAGAGCGTAGTGCTTGGCAACCGAATCGAAATTCAGCATCTAATACCCCTCATGTCCAAAAGACCGTTCGTTTCTCGATCAGGCCAATCCCGCGTACCAAGAGCAAGCCGACGCCGAGGAAAACGAGTACATAGGCGAAGACGGCCTCGGGCACGAACAACGCCTGGGCCCTCCGCAGCAGCGCCCCCAGTCCGGTCGACACGATCACCAACTCAGCTACCACCATCCCCACCACCGACCGACCGACACCTAACCGAACGCCGGCCAGGATCGACGGAGCCGCCGAGGGTAGGATCACTCTGGTGTAGGTCATCCATCTACTGGCGTGGAACACTCGGGCCATGGCAGTCAGGCTCCGGTCGGTGGCCCGGACACCGGCGGTGGTGTACTCGAAGATGATGGGCAGGGCGAAAACCGTGATTGCGGCGACGCGAACTGAGGTTCCCAGCCCGAACATCGATATGAGGATCGGAATCATCGGTGCGAGGGGTAATGCGACCATGGCACGTGCGAAGACCCGGGTCGACCTTTCTAACCATGCAAGAGCACCGTTGACCACACCGAACACGATTCCGCCGAGAAGGCTCACCCCAAGGCCTAGGCCCAGAGCCGTCCCGGTGATCGCGGCGGCATTCCAGAACTCGGCAGTTCCCAACTCGGTGACCAGTTGGGAGATGACCCGGCTAAGAGGAGGGAGACGTTCGCCGAGAGTGGTACGCCCCGCCACCTCCCAGATGCCCCCTATTATCAGCAGTGAGCCAAGGCGGAGGACCAGGGGGCTTCTGGGGAAGGGGGTACCTCCGGTCATCACAGGCGGATCCGGCATTCGACTGCGATCTCAAGCGGAGCGTTGAGAGGTAGGCCAGCAACACCGACGCTGGTTCTGACATGTCGGCCGACGGTGTCACCGAACAGCTCGAGGAGGAACTCGGAGGCTGCATTAGTGACGAGGTGGTGCTCGACGAAGCCGGAAACCGCGTTCACATATCCGAACAGAGCCAATACCTGTTCGACCTGACTCAGCGACCCGATCACCGCGTGGATCGAGGCGACACAATTGCCAGTGGCCACCCGAACCGAGTCTGCTGCTTCTTCCATGCTCACCGATCCCGCTACTGGCCCGACGTGGGAAAGGCTGCCTTCCCGCAGCGGCAGGTGTCCCGCTGATCGGCAGTAACCATCTATCACCATCGCCGTCACGTACCTTCCCGGAGGTACGGGTGGGCGTTTGAGGGGGACACCTAACTCCAGGGCCTTCTTGTCGACCTTGCTCAACTCCTACTCCTTTTTCCCTGCTAAACGATCAGTCCGGGCTCCGCGGCGGCTCCCAGGAGCCAGCTGGCTCACCGGAACCGTGCTTGGGGAAGCCGCGGCTCAGATGCCATGGGAAGTTGTGATGGGACCACGAATACAACCTGTTCGTGTAACAGAGGAGAGCTTCGAGGATCCGTCTCACCGTCTCCGGCGAGGAGTCGGCGTCGATGGCATCGCCCACCGACGCCAGTAGATCCGAGAGCTCGCGGTAACCGTGGTAACCGAGGGTGAACCGGTAGCTGGAGACTATGTGATGGTAGATGGCCAGTACACTTTCGATTGCCTCGGAGTCGAGTGCCCGATATAACGGGTAGAGGGTGTGGACGGTGAGGTCTCGGACCAACCCGTTGGCGGCATCGATTACCGAGAAGTACTGGCCGAATGAGCCTGCATCCTCGATCTGCCCGGTCCTGATGGCGACCAAGTCCGGAGGCTCGACATCGGAGTAGGAGTCGGCGAGACCTTCGATCCTGACCGCCAATGGGTGAGCGGTCGAGACGCCTGTCCGTACCTCCCCAGGTTCGTCGTCTTCAGCCGTGTACCGGACCCGGAGCACCTTCTTTCCCCACATCAGGTTGTTCCAGACCAGCTCTCCGATGGTGGGGAGGGCTGCGATGTCTTCGGGCCGAACCAAGCCGAGAACTCCCTGGGAAACGGGTTCCAGGCCGGGCCCGTACTGGATCGAGATTTTGCTCCCCGTCTTCTGGGAGAACCTCAGCCTTCCCACCGGCGCATCGACGATTGACTCGGTCACCGGCATTGGTGCCTTACTCAAGTACGACACCCAACAGGTGAGCGAGCTTCCCGATACCACCGGATGCTCCTGGGTGACGGTGAAGGGAAGGTGGCTACGGAGTTCTTGGCAAAGCTCTGGGTTGAGATCGTCGGCTAGGTCGACTAGGACCGCTCGGTCCAACTCGGGCCACTCGACACGGATCCGACCGCTCATCCGGCTGCGTTCCGACAGGGATCGCTGATGCCCAACACTACGCGAGGTGTCTTTCGGGTCATCGTGTCTATATCGTCCTCGGAGACCCCAACAGCTTTCAGGCCGTACAGAAAGGAGCGGAGGCCCTCGGCAGGCGAGGCGTTGTGCAACTGGCCGCAGTCGCTCGAGACTACGACTCGGTCCGCTCCGATCCGGTCGACGAGCTCGAGAACTTTCTCGAGACGCATCCCCCCGCCGTGGTTCCTGAAGATGTAATGCTCGAACGGAAATGATAATGAGGCCGAGATCTCAATCATGGCCCCGATCCCACACATCGCAGCTAAGAAGTCAACGTCCTGTCCGAGAAAGAAACCATGTGTGATAAGGCACCGAGTGCCGGCGCCAACGCATGCCTCAGCCAACGATCGAGTCTCGGCCATAGCAGCGTGACCGGTGGCGATGGTGACGTCGGCCTCGGAGGCAAGCGCGACCACGCTCAATGCTTCGGGGGTCAGGCGACCATCTTCGGTCCATGCCACACCTGACGAGGTGAGCGAGTCGGTGAGTGTCATGTGCCCCGTCCCGAACATCCGTGGGCCCAGCTGTTCGATGTGGTGGCGAGCGTGGAGGGTCGGTCCCCAGATGATCCTGGCCCCACCTTGAATCGCCGCAGCTACGGAGCTCGGGTTGATCCCGCCGACGAACTCGTTGAGCACCAGCCCACCCCAGACTTGTATAGAAGGGACCATTTGCCCTACGTAGTATGCGGCAGTGGTCGTCGGCTCACTGTGGGACTTGAGTACGATTCCTCCCATACCCTCAGCGCTGGCGGCTTGTGCCAATTCCGCCGCGTCACCGACCCTTTGGAACAGTTCGGGCCCCGCGTGGACGTGGATGTCGATTACGTCTTGGAGAGTAATCATCGCGATGCCGTCAGCAGGGCCTCGTCGAACCCGCGCCCTGCCCGGCTCCAGCCCCGGAAGCCACCGGAACGGGTCAGGATCCTTGCCCGCAGAATGGAGAGAGGGCCAGGAAGGTTGTGCGACATTCTCTCGCGGAAGAGAGACCACCGCTGAACTCGCTCGGTTTCCGGGCGCGCTCTCTCCTCCCATCGCTCCAAAGCTGCGGTGACGTCATCGGTTTCTTCGAGTTCGGCGACCATCAACCGCGCGTTGCGTAGACCTAGTGACCCGCCGAGCCCGAGGGTCGGGGGCACCGCGCAAAGGGCATCGCCAGCGAGAGCGACGCGCCCCATGCTCCACTTCTCGGGTCTGACGTATGGGTAGGGGTCATGACGGGCTTCGGCCTGGCTTAGCCTCCGGAATAGCTCCTCGTCGATCCCAGGGAACAGGTTATACCAATAGCGGGCGTCGATCGGGATTGCCGTGCCGTACGCCTGCGACTCGCGGCCGCTCATGTAGACATACGTCTCCTCGGTGCTTAGGGGAACCAGACCAACTCTGTTCGTAGCCCCCCAGTACTCGCGTAAGACCATTTCCCGATGATTGGGCCATTCGACGATGGCTCTTGATGCGCCATTGCTTCGGAGTTGCTTGCGGGCAGTGAGTCCGATCTCCTCCCGCACCGCCGAATGGAATCCGTCGGCTCCTACGAGGAGGTCGGCCGGTCTGCGCTCGCCCGTCTCCAACACCAGAACGCCCGACGGCTCGGCGCCGACCACCTTCGAGCCAGTGATGATCTCTGCCCCCATGTCGGCGGCGTTCTCAGCGAGCAGCCTTATCAGGTCCGGTCGCTTGATCGTTACCTGCTGGGTGACTCCAGCAAGGGGGCGCGAAGCGAGTACCTCGCCGTCCGCGAGAAGTGCCTGAGATGCGTCGAGGTCGAGCCCGGTCTCGATGATGGTGCTGCCAACGCCGACATGGTCGAGGACGTCCATGGCCGCACGGTGCAGGGCGATCCCTGCGCCGATCTCCCGTACTGCAGGCGACTGCTCGTGGACCGTGACGGTCCAACCACCCATGCGGAGCATCATCGCTGTGGTGAGGCCACAGATGCCGGCACCGGCAACTTCAGCATGTCGACTACGTTCCATTGCGCCTAACTCTGCATCTTGTCTAAATCCCAAACACGTCAACCACGTACCGAGTCCAGGATGTCCAGGTCGATGAATGCGGTTGGGTCGTCGGAAGCATCTACCGGGAGAAGCTCGGCGCTCTTGAGAAATGCAATGGTCTCGGCGAAGTCGTCGTAGTCGGCGACGCCGCCGGTTGGAGACCAAACTCCGATCTCGTTGTGGACTTCGACAACCCTCTCCGCTAGCGCGACTGGAGTTTCCGGGAGGAGAAGGTTGGCCTGAAGTGCGCCCCATGCCGGGTCTTCCTGGAAGCGCCGGTAGGTATCGAGCAGCCCCTTGACCACCGCCTCGGCTTCTCCGCGGTGCTCAGTAAGGAAGCTCCTCCGAACGAATAGCATTTGGTCGATGAACGGCAGGTCGGCATAGTTGGCCACGATGTTGATCGGCATGTCGGCATCCGCCTCGAGCCTAAGAGCGTCGGAGATGAACAATGATGTGGCGTCGACTTCGCCCTGGGTCAGAGCTTGGGCGCGAGCAGGAGACCCAGGGATCATCACCACCTCGGCGTTAATGCCTTCTTTAGAGAGGGAATGTTCTACCACCAGGTTCGACACCGAGGTCTCGCTGTGAACCGCGATGCGCTTGCCTTCGAGATCGGCGGGCGTCTCGACATTCTCCGCCCCGACCAGGACCCATTCACCGCGGGCGGCTGCGACGATCCCCACGATGTCGGCTCCCTGATTGATAGCGATCATCCCGGTGAGGGTCGAAGTTGGGACCAGGTCGACCTCCCCCTGCTCGAGGGCCTGTATCGCCAGCTCGTTCTGGGGCAGGAAGAGTTCTTCGATTTCCCAACCTTGCTTATTCATCTCGCGCCATGCCGTTCGAGAAGCGGAATAGGCGAGCTGCGGAACCGCCGAGTATGCAACGACGAGATCCCGCTTCAGGTTGTCCTCTCCTTCTGCGACGCTCGAACCAGTCGTCGACCCATCGCTGGGCGCGGGGGTCGCTGTGGTCGTCGATCCCGGATCCGGGTCATCTTCGATGTTGGCACCGCCGCAAGCACCCAAGACCAGGGCGAAAGCGACAAGCCACACCCCTACCGTCGGGATTGAGCCAAGATTTCTCTTCTTTCCCACATCTCCTCCTCAACATTCGCCCCGACACCTCGGCTTCGGGGTGTGGCAGCACAATGGCAATTTGTCGTGCCATCTTACGTTTGTACACATACAATTCGCCTTTCGTATGTATACAAACAATTATGGGGGATGTCAAGGGCTCTACTCACGTGAACCTCTCCCGAGTTTCATGCAGGTGGCGGCCTCCGACGCCGTCCGTGGATCACCCTACGCTCGCGCCCGGCATGGCAACGAACACCGCGATCGTGGCATCCGACCAAGCTCATGGACAGGCGACGCCGAGGGAAGTCGTCAGGTCCCGCCTATGTCCTCCGCCTCTCCTATGACGGCGCAAGTTCTCTCATCGGACCCCCTCAGTTGTGGTCGCAGGAAATACCCATTTCCCTGCCACCTCCATGAGACAATCAACCCATGACGGATCGGATCAGTCAAGTTGAGGGCCGATTGGAGACAATGGAGGAGTCGATCCTCGATCGCCCCATTGCACGGGGCGATCGTCGGCAACCACGAAACTGTGCGCAAATTAGCTCTGTGAAAATCACGCCAAATAGTTCTGACAATCACCCCCAGGTCCTCAACCCTCGAAATCGACCCTCCGCCTTCGCATTTCCTGCCACCTCGCACCGTGCTCGCCGTCACAGGCCCTCGATGGCGTCTCTGACGCGGGCAAGGGGAATGGCCGCACCACCGGTCGAGACGGCTCGGAAATTCGCGGGAGATGCCACGTGGTAGCGGAAGTTTCACCACTCCATCCCTCGGATGAGACGCTCGCCACCACCGTGGACCTCTTCTTGGATCCGAGCCGCGATTTGATGGCGTCGACCCGACGAACCTATGACAAGACTCTCAGCGCCCTCGTCGAGGAGCTCGGTGGCGACCATCGGCTGGCGGATGTCACCCGAGAGGACCTCGATGAACTCCTACGGGCCCGTTGGGATCATGTGGCGCCGGCGACATGGAACCGACACGTCGCCGTCCTCGCATCGTTCTTCACCTACTGCGTCGACCGGGAATGGCTCATGGTCTCCCCAGCCCGGAAACTGGAACGCAGAAAACTGCGGAGAACCCCGGCGAAGGAACGCCAAGACCAGGTGTTCACCCACTCCGAGCGCGACCGACTCTTCACACTGCGATCGGCCAGCCTCAGAGACCGACTCCTGTGGCGAATACTCTACGACACCGCGGCGAGAGCCGAAGAGATCCTCGGTCTTGATGTCGAAAACCTTGACCGCCCCATCAACCAAGCCGTCGTCAAAGGCAAAGGAGGCAGCGCCGAACGCGTCTACTGGACCTCAGAAACCGCCAGACTGCTAACCCGCTACCTCGCCGGCCGGAAATCGGGCCCGCTCTTTCTCACCCACCGGGGAGCCAAACCCGCCCACGCCGCCAGCTCCGACCGCTACGGCAACCAAACCCGCCTCTCCTACCGGCGAGCCGCCGCCATCTTCAAACAGGCCTCCGGAGGAGCGACCCTCCACAAGCTGCGCCACTCCGCGCTCACCCACCTAGTCGAAGCCGGCGAAGACATCGCCCTCGTCAGAGCCAAAAGCCGACACACGTCACTGCGCAGCCTGGAGAGGTACACAAACCCATCCCCGGCGGCGATCGCCGAACTCACCGACCGACACGACCCCAACCGCCGGCGCAAGTAAGAACGGTGACCAAGATCGGTGGCCGTCGACTTGGATCGAGTCCTAGCAGTCGCCAGATGCATGGACCGCTGGTGTCGTCGGGGCCACTAGTCACCTATTGAAGCCTCGTTCGGTCGGTTCTGGGGGTTTTGGTCTTTTGCTACTTAATGCCTCAAGGATCTGATTGTGGACGAGCCGGTTGGAGACAATAGCCGTCTGGGTATCCCGACGTGATCCGCCCCATAGGTCCGTGAAGAGGCCTCCGGCTTCTTCACAGATGACGGCACGTGCGGCAATATCCCAGGGTCCGCCTCCGAAGAACACTGAGGCGTCGAGCACTCCGCCCGCGACTTGTAGTGCACCGGTCGTGAAACCTGGCGCGCTCTTTGAGGTGGGACGACTCGCCCGGTCGCTATGGATACGCCCTGCCGAGGAAGGGGGAGCAGGCAGCGCGTTGAGAAGAGCCCGAGCACATCCCTTCCATTTTGAGGGAAGCCGATCCTGAGGCGGCCAGACTGTAATTTGAGCAGAGACGAGTGACGTTTGGGTCGAGACCGTTAGTCGTTCGGGAGTGGCGGACGATCGGGGGAGGGGCGTGTCAGATCCTCTGTGTAAGAGGGGTGGTCTGTGATAGTGGACTCTGACGGGTTGGAGTCAGGGTCCTTGAAAGGACCATGATGACGAATAAGAAGGATTCGGGAAGTCTTCCGGAGGAGGGTGTCTCGTCTG